>OZ255845.1:0-24401 GCA_965277885.1 Capsulimonadaceae bacterium
GAATTATATCTAAAGGGGTTTCACGGTCAGTCTGTCCGCCGCAGTGAAGCCGGAGCTGTACGGGTGGAACCTGGCGCGGACCAGGCGGTGGCACTGGCTTGTCCGGCAGCAGGAACGCATAGGCGTTGCTGGTCTGCTCCGCACGGGTGGCCCCCTTGCCGCCTGCGGGCCAGGGCCGGCGCACCAGGCGCTGCTCCCAGGCGATCAGCCCTACCGCTCGCAGCGCCGCCAACGCCCGCCTTACCGTGCGCTCACTAGTGCCAGCGTCGGCCGCCAAGGTGGCGTGCGTGGGGTCACACTGCCCGTCCTCGCCCAACCGTTTGAGCGCGAACCGGCCGACCTCGACGTGAAGCGCCGTTAGGCGGTCGGCGCGGCGCTCCAGATCGGCGCGCGCCAGCCAGGCCCGGCGCTGGTCCGCACCGAGCGGCTTGCGCGGACCGTCGCCGAACAGGCCGCCCCGGTGCCAAGGGCGGGGGTGATGTGGGTTGGGCGGGGATGGATAGACACGGGCGCGCAGGCGCCTCGCGTCGGCAATGGCAGGCTGTACGTCAGGCAAAGCAATCCCTTCCTCGGTTGGGCCAAGGGGCTGGGAGGGCTGGCGCCAGGACGTGCAAAACCGTCGCAAGACAGGGCTTGCAAAAGTCGGCCGATTGAGGGATTCTGCGGATTGTCACGTCACGCAGTTTCCCTAGCTTCGGCTAGGTGTCCCGGCCCGCCCTCAAAGGCGGGCCTTGGCATTTCTAGATGCTGGGTGTCAGCGGTCCTTTCTGGCTCGCCGCAGACTCGTCCGCGGCAGCCCTAACCCTGTCACATTCTCCGGCGCAGCGTCGAGACGCATTCCCAGTGTTGGGCTGATTTTTGCGTCATAACGCAGTGGCGTATTGGCGTCATGACTGCATTGGCGGCAATCCATGGTCTGCGAACACCTTAGAAAGCCCCATGATCGCCAGCGTTTGAAGGCTGACGCCCTCCGCAACTGCGAGCTGGTGCAACCGTGCCCACTCGGCGCGTGGAAGGCGCACGGTCAGGGCTACAGTCTCCCCTTGGGCACGCTTGCGAGCGGTAGTCGGCTTGTCGTCGGGCACCTCCGCCGCTCCTGCGCCTCGGTTGCGCGTGAAGGCTGCCAGCCCGGTCGGCTTCGCACTCATGCCATCTGCTCCTTTAGCCATGCCCATAGGGCGCGTATCTCGCCCGCGGCTTTGCCGTCCCCTTCAAACTCCGTCACAGCCCGCCCGGACGCGACAGCGCGCGCGAAGGCTCGGCGCTCCGTGATTTCCACAGGCGCGACCGGCAGGCCATACTCTCCGAGTGCTGCCCGCGTTTCGGCGATCTCTGGCGCCCGGAAGGGGCAGGCGGACAGCACGAACACTGCCTGGGCCTTGGCTGCCTTCACGATCCGAACGGCACCCTCGGCCGCAGCCAAGTCGAACGCGGTGGGACGGCAGGGGATGACAACCAGGTCGGCCACCCTCGCAATCCGTGCCGCCTCTGGGGCGGCGTGAGGGGCAGCATCCACGATGGCAAGCGCCATGCCGTCCTCAACAGCCGCTTTCAGCACGCGTTCAAGTTCGGAAACGCTGGCCGTCGCCACGATGGGGGCCGCACCCCGTCGAGCATCGCCCCACACGCTTGCCGACTTTTGCGGGTCGGTGTCGATCAGCACGGCTGTTTCGCCAGCTTCATGGGCCGCAACCGCGGTATGGACCGCCAGCGTTGTCTTGCCGGCACCACCCTTTTGGCTAAGAAACGCTAGAACCTGCATGGCACCATGATGGTCTAGCGTCATTGCGTTGAGAAGCCAAAACGTTGTTGCGTCATGGCTTCATGACGCCATGCATTATCCCCTCGACAGCCTCGAAATCGTTGCCCTGCCAACATTGTAGGAACTGGCCAGCTCCTTAAGGGTCGCGCCATCTGCCCGCCGCTGCCGCGCCTCGGCCTGCTGCTGCGGGGTGAGGGCAGGGGGACGGCCCATGTGCTGCCCGCGCGCCTTGGCTCGGCTACGGCCCTCCGCTGTGCGGGTGCGGATCAAGTCGCGCTCCACGTCTGCCAGCCCGCCCAGGACGGCCAGCATCAGCCGCCCCGTGCTGGTGGCGGTGTCGGCCCATTGCTCGGCCAGTGAGCGGAACTGTGCGCCCGCGTCGGTGATCTGCTTCACGATAGCGAACAGGTCGAAGGTCGAGCGGGCCAGGCGGTCGATCCGCGTCACCGTCACTACATCGCCAGGGGCAAGGGCCTTGAGCATGCGTTGCAGCTCGCGCCGGTCAGCCTGTGCGCCACTGGCTTTCTCGCGATAGACCTTGCTGCATCCATCGGCAGCGAGCTGGTCAAGCTGCGCGTCGAGCGTCTGGCCGTAGGTGCTGACGCGGGCATAGCCAATACATCGGATTTCGGGTGTTGTTTCGGTCATATCTTTCGGAAAGCGTAACTCATTGATCTACTTCGCTCAAGGGGAATGTCCGAAAGTCTTGAGTTTCGGATGCCATAAGGCATTAGCGTCGATATACCCGGCAGCGGTGCGAGTGAGACAGGGCTGCCCCAGCTCTCGGCAAAACCTGTTATCAAGATTTAGAGGCTCGGCCTCACGTTCGATTGAGCCAGAGATACGCGCCTATCTACTATTGTTCCTGGAAAGGACGGGTAAACCGTTCTTTCCAGGATGATAAGGAACATAGAAATGACCTATCTGCCTCAACCTAAAAATCTTTGCATACGTGGAAGGGAACCTTGACGGACACAATGATCTTTTTCTCGACATAACCTTCGGCACACACCTTTTTCGGATTCTCCAAATACACTTTGAAATGGACCTTCGCATCAACCACCGGAATATTGAAGTCGTCGTCGTAATTATTCTTTGTCTTAAAATGATGGGTTTCTTTGTGTCCGAACAGTATGAGAATTAGATTACCTTCAATCCAGTCTGAAGTGACGCTTCCGATCTCAAGAGTAACCTCAACAGGAAACTTGAATTCCAGGGTTTGCGTAGCGGGCATTTTGTGTGCTCCTTTCTACAACATATTCTCTTACCGACGCTGGATGTCTATCCAATGCATCCTCCAAGTGGACCGCAGATGTAGCATGTTGAGAACGTGTTCTGGCCATGCATTACGCTAATCATTCCTCTTGCGGCGAGCTTCTGTTCTGGAATTGCCTTTTCAACAGGATATTCATTACCATCTTCATCTCTAAAGTGGAAGTGATATCCATCTGGTACTGAATATCCCAAATCTGCTATGTATTGATTGGGGTTTTTAGCAAACTTGCCCCGATCCTGATCCTTGTTACTAACTAGTTTCTCTAGGACTTGATAGGTCCAACTAAGATCTTTGCCGTTTACCTCTGCAAGCGCAGCCTTCAGCTCACTATGCACGGTCTGGACTTCGGTATCTGAGAAGGGCATTTCTACGTCCTTTTAAGATTCGGCATTCCGGGATTTTCCTCTAGCACGCATGGGGAATGGTGAACATCCAAGGCGGCACTCATTCTCACGTCGGAACACTGTTTTGAGCCGCTTGTCTAGATCGGGATCGTAACCCGGCAACAGGCCCATGGGCCTGTTGAAGTCCATCAAGGCCACGGCAGAGGGCGCGGCGGGCAACCTGGTTGCCAGCGGAGTCATCTCGGCCATCTCGAACATCAACCTGTAGCCAGGTCAGATGGTGGTCCCTGTCGGAAGCGCGTGGAACCTCGTCCCAAGCGCCTCCAGGGCAGCTTTGTTCACCGGGTTAGGCATGAACTGGTTGACCACTACAGCGACCGGCAGAACAGACAGGACAGCCCGGTGCAACGTCGCCTCAACGTCGTCCTGGGCGGCAGGCCCTAGGCGGTAAGACCACCCCGCACGGTCATCTCGAACAGCAACGTGTTTCTGGAGGGAGGTGGCGGAAGGGTGCGCGGCATCTGAGGACAACCGCATGTAGTTGAGGTACTGCGGCAACATTGAACTCATGCCAGCAACCTTCTTGAGGTTCAGGAAGCGTGTGCTGTCGTCCATCTTGTCGATGGCTTCCTCCAGCTTCTTCCTATCCATATCGCTTGGTCCCAAGCCCTGGGCCAGAATGAACTGCCCCTGGAAACGGCGGCTGGCCTCATCCCCGTCTTTGAGCATCTGGATGACCTTGTCCGGCTCGGTGGTTAGGGCAGCCGCAACGAATGAGTCCTCGATGATGCTGCGTACGAGGATGCGGGCCTGCACCGCCATGCCGCGCTTGGCCAGTAGGATGACCCCTTGGAACGAACCCGAGGAGCGCATGAGCAGGCGAACGGCCACGGCCTCCTTCGACCAATTCGAACCATGGGCAGCGGGATGGTCCATGCTTGCCGTCATCGTCCTCATCAGGACGACATTCGTGTCCTCGGCCAGCCTGAACCACGCATCGTTTTCGGCGCGGATACCGGCAGCCGCTTCCTGCACCTCGTCACTTAGAAATCCGGTATCCAGGAAGCCCTCCCGCATCGAACGCCGCCCTACTCGGCAGCGGCCTGGAGGGGAGCGAACGGTCGCACATCCAACAGGCCGGGCTGGGGAACGTGGTCCGGCAGGTGGACGGCCTTGCCTGCCAGGATGGAGGTATGGGCGGCCTCGAAGTCGGCCTTGGTGTTGCCCTTGTCCATGAACCGGAACGCGCTGGCGGCCACGTAGTCGGGCCGCAGCTCGAAGGATAGCCACTGCCGCCGCTCGGCCTCGGCAACCTGCCCCGTGGTGTTGGACCCGGCGAAGATATCCACCACTAGGTCCCCCGGCTCGGTCAGCAAGCGGATGAAGAACTCGGGCAGCTTGGCGGGGAAGCGGGCCGGGTGGCGCTCCGCTCCCACTGCCTTGCAGGCATCCACGTAGAGGCCGTTGCTCTCGGTGTTCGATATCTGGAGGAGGTTGGCGGGGATGGCCCCTCCGTTGTCCGTCGCGAAGCTCTTGCCAATGTCATGCCCGGACGGTCGGACCTTCGGCTTGTAGAAGGCATCAGGGTCCTCCAGGAGCTTCTTCATGCGGTCGCTGTAAGGGGCAAGCACCTTCGACACATCGGCCTTGGGCCACTCGGTCTTGCTGAACCACCAGACGGTGTTGACGCTGTCCTTCATGCGAATTTTGCGCTTGTTCACCCACTCGATGGGGGAAGGGAGCTTGGCCGGGTTGTGCCAATACACCTCCTCGGCCAGGAAGAAGCCCACATCGTCGCAGAACCGCAGGAGTACCCTGAACTGGTAGAGGCTGCGGGCCGGAACCCCTCGCTGGTAGGCACCCCCGAGGTCCAGCACGAAGCTCCCATCATCCCGTAGGACACGATGCACCTGCCGGGCGAACGCCGTCAGCCAATCTAGGTATTCGGCTTGGTCTCGGTTGCCGTACGCCTTCTCGCGCAGGAGCGCGAAGGGAGGGGAGGTAAGGACAAGGTTCACCGAACCGTCCGGCAGCCCTGCCAACAGGTCTAGGCTGTCCCGCAGAAGGCAGCGCCATGCACGGTCGTATAGGCGGGTGCGACCTGGAGCACGGGAAGGGAGGACATTCTGGATGGCTCCTAGCGCAGGATAGATACTCAAAGTCTGTAGATGCATAGTCATCATGGGGCAAGCCTGGAGGGGTGCCGGAATCGATTCCCTCCCCGTCCAGGGACACCCTAGCCCGGAACCTGCGCCTGCTGCGCGGGGAGCGCGGCCTGTCGCAAGAGGCCCTTGCCGACTTGGCGGGGCTGCACCGGACCTATGTCGGCTCTATTGAGCGCAGCGAGCGTAACGTCTCGCTAGACAACATCCACAGGCTGGCGGCCTGCCTGGACGTGACCGTGGCAAGGCTCCTGACGGAGCACGCCGCATGACGTTCAAGCCGCACGCGGACTTTGAGGTGCTGCAACGGCTGTTCCCTGCCGTCCGCGAATTGCAGCAGCTCGCGGACAGGCACGGCATCAGCGACATATTCCAGGACAACGGCGGCAAGATTCTCCAGCTTTGCTTGTGCCTGGGCATCGACGTGCTCCCTGGTCGGGAAGGCAACGATGCCGTGGATGCGACCACCAAGGGCGAATTCGAGCTGAAGACCCTGAACATCAAAAACAAGGGCGGCTTCACCACGCACCACCACCTGAACCCGACAATCATTGCCAAGTACCGCAAGGTGTCCTGGATATTCGCAGCCTACGAAGGAATTGAGCTGCGCGCTATTTGGAAGCTCACGCCGGAACAGATGGAACCCTGGTTCACGCAGTGGGAGGAAAAGTGGCACACCTCCGGAGGCAAGGACATAAACAACCCTAAAATTACCCGGAACTTCGTTATGGAGTACGGCGAACTGCTGTACTCCATTGGTGGCCCCATCGAACGGTCGAAGCCCCGGAAAGGTATGGGCAAGAGCACGGATTAGGCCACCTAGCTAATCCTTCAGGGGTGTGGCACTGGCGGCTCCCTCGGCACCCCATTGCTCCTGCTCCCTGTCCGTCAAACCGATCCAGTCGGATACCGTCGCTCTGTCCGTCAACTTCAAAGCTGCTGACGGCAGGCGGACCTGTTGATTGCCGGACGGGCAAACGGACACGCTGCCTGCCCTGGCCGTTCCTAGTACCCCTGGATTACTCGGTAGTCGTTGTGCCCCTCGCTCTGGAACGCTCCAGCGCTCTCGTCCACCCGGAGGCACGGCCGGTTGCCAGGGCATCGTATGATCTTGCCGAGCATTCCCGCTTTCACCCAGCCGTCGTAATTGGCCTGCAGCTCTGCCACCTGAGCCTGGAGCTGCGCCTTCTGCACCTGCGCCGCGGCGATCGTTCCCGTGTCCCACCACAGCACCAGCGTGCTCGCCAGCCATCCCAGCAGCACCAGGCCGGCAACCCCAGCCATCACCCACCCGAGCAACCGCCAGCTTGCCCATAGCACCACCTGACGCAGCGCCGCCTCCGCCTGCCCAGCTTCCGCCGTCACCCCGGCAAGCCGGCCCAGCAACGGCTTCGTCGCCGCCTGCACCGCCGCCACACCCTCCGTCGCCGCCCCGGCCAGGCTGTCCGTCACCGCCGATCGCACCGCCCCTTGCGTGCCGAGCTGCAGGTCCCGTACGCCCCGCGCCAACGCCTCCCGTTCCCGCCCCAACGCCGCCCGTTCCGCCGCCAAGCCGTCCAGCGCAGCCTGCACCGCCGCCTGCTGCCGCTCGGCAATCTCCATCAGGCCATACAGCCGGTCCTCGGTCTCGCTCATCTCTCCCTGCCCTCACATGCCCATCGACGGGCCACGGCTGGGCCGTAGCCCCTGTCGGGCACGCTCTTCCTGCTGTTGCCGGGCGCGTTCTTCGTGCTGCCGGGCTATCTCCCGCTCGGCCGCGGCCCGCAGCTGCTCCCGCATTCCGTCCTCGGCCTTCGCCATGATCCCGGCCACCACCCGCTCCGGCTCCCGGTCGGCCACGATCCGGGCCAGGTTGGGCCGCTCCGCCATCCCGAACGCCTCCCCCTGCTCCCGCAGCACCCGCGCCGCCCCGGGCTGCTCGCGCACGCCGCGGCCGAACTGCACCACCTGCTCGCGCGTGCCACCCAGCGCCGGGTCAGCCTCCAACTTCGGCAACGCCGCGTTGTAGGCGGCCAGCACCCGGTCCCACTGCCCCACCAACTCGCGCGCGGCAGTCTCGTCCCGCGCCTGGGCCTGCTGCTGCCGACGATGCGCCTCGAACCGCTCCCGGAACCCGGCCCGCCCTGTTGCCACCACGTCCGCCAGCGCGGGGGTTGGTGCCGGCGCGGCCTTCGCTGGCTCGGCCGTGGGTGCCGGGCGCTCGGCTGTGCCAGCATCCCGCGTGAACCCAGCAAACCGGCTCCGCCGCGGTGGAGCTACCTTCTCTGGCTCCAACGCCAACGGCGGCCGGACCACGATCTGGCTGTCTGGCGCCAGCCCACGCCGCTCGGCGTAGCGCCGCACCAGGTCCTCGCCGTCCCGGTCGTAGTCGAGCGTGGTGTCTTTCGCCCGCTCCCGGCCGAGCACCCGCGCCAGCGCCGCCGGGCTGGCAAAGTCCTCGGCCGCGTAGTGCAGCGCCACCCCGTCCCGGTGCCGGGTCAAGCCCACATAGGCGGCGTGTCGGTCCATGTGCGGCGTCGCCAGCACATGCGCCCGGTCCACCGTGACGCCCTGCGCCTTGTGCACCGTCGCCGCATAGCCGTGGTCGATGTGCGCGTAATCCCGAGTGTAGAACGTCACCACCCGGCTGTCCTTCCCTTCTAGCCCCGCCCTAGCTCCGCCGGCATCGTCCAGCCGCACCGTCAGCCGCTCGCCCTTGGACGCCACCTCCAGCACCGTGCCCAGCGTGCCGTTCTTCACCGCCACGCCACTGTCCCGCTCGCCCGCTCGCCCGCCAAGCCCACGCTCGTTGCGCTGGAACATGACCCGGTCACCGGCCGCAAACGCCCGCTCGCCCCCCTCCGTCTGCACCACCTGGTCAATCCCGCGCAGCTCGCCCGATGCGCGCATGCGCTCCCGTGCCAGAATGTTCAGATCCCGCACGTCATCCCGCGTGTAGGCCAGGATCACCTGGCTCGCGGCTGGACTCTCCCGACGCACCGCATCCCAGCCCGCCACCAGCGCCGCCTTCGCCTCTGCGCGCGTGCCGGTGCCCCGCACCATCCCGGCTGCCCGATACCGCTCCAGCGCCTCCGCCGTCTGCCCTGTCGCCAGCTCGCGCGTGGCATCCCGCTGCCAGTCCTCCCGCTGCCGGCGCACCGCCGTGATCGCCCGCGCCCCGTGCCGCTCCGCCAGCGCCCGGAACGCCGCTCCGGCCTCGATCGCCTGCAGCTGCTCCGGGTCGCCAACCAGCACCACCTTGGCCCCGGCCGCTTGTGCTGCCGACAGCACCCGCTCCATCTGCCGCGAGCCGATCATCCCTGCCTCGTCCACCACCAGCACGTCGCGGCTGCTGAGCTGATCGCGCCCGTCCTTCCAGGCGAACTCCAAGCTCGCCAGCGTGCGCGACGCGATGCCGCTGCCACCCTCCAAGCCCTCGGCCGCGATGCCGGACAGCGCTGCCCCGCGCACGCGATAGCCGCCCGCCTCCCACGCCGTCCGCGCCACCCCTAGCATTGCGCTCTTGCCGGTCCCGGCGAACCCCACCACCAGCGCCAGGTCCGGCCCAGTCGTCACATGCAGCAACGCCGCTTTCTGCTCGTCGCCAAGCTGCAATCCGCTTGCCGGGGCGGCCCGCGCCGCGTGCACCGCCGTAGCTCGATCGACCTGGTGCCCGTCCCGCCCGGCGATCGCAGCGCCGGCCCGCTCCATACGATGTTCGGCATCAAGCATCGCCCGTGTAGTGAACCGCTCGCGCCCGCGCTCGTCTTCTCCCAGCCGCACCAGCTCCGGCGCCGTCTCCACCTTCGCCAGCACGGAGGCAAACTGCTCGGCCCCGTCCGTATGCCGGTCCACGAACCGCGCCAGGTCCCGCCGCGTGAACGTCGAGTGCTGCTGCGTCAGCGCATCCAGCGCGATCAAGGGATCAGCGGACAGCGCTTCCCCGTTCCGCCGGGCAATGGCCCGGTGCTCTGCCGCCCGCTCCGCATCCTCGCCACGCTCCTCGCGCCGCGCTCCTGCCGGACCAATCTTGTGCTGCGGCTCCAGCGCAATGCCCTGCTCGTGCAAGCTGCGATGGTCGATGCGAATGTCATGTCCCAGCTCGGCCAGCCGCGCGTTCGCCATCTCGGCCCAACCCTCGCGCCACTCCCGCAGCAAGCCCACGTCGTTCCAAGCGCGTTGCTTCTTGCCGAACCCGTCGCCGTCGATCTCCCGCATCGACAACATGACGTGCGCGTGCGGCTTCACCTCGCTGTCCGGCTCCTTGGACCAATGCACGTTCAAGTCCGCCACCATCCCGCGCGAGACGAACTGCTGCCGCACGAACTCCTGCGCCAACGCGATACCCTCGGCCTGTGACAGCTCGCGTGGCAAAGCAAATTCTATCTCGCGCGCTAGCACCGCATCCTTGCGGCGCTCGATCGCTTCCACCTCGTTCCACAACCGTGAGCGTGCCGCGCGACCCGCCTCGGGCGTGTCGTCAATTGCCTGCCACCGCTCCGGCGCACCCGCGGGCAGCATGATCTCCGAATGCACTACGCCTTCCTTGGCGGTGTAGTCATGCGATCGACCAAGGCGCTCGTCTTGCAACTCGGACGCCGAACGGTAGGCCGCGGCGGCCACGGCGCTGCGCCCGGCGGAGCGTTGGATGACCTTGGCCGAGAAGTGATAAATTGCCATACGGGCAGTGGCGGCTCATGCTGTCTCCCACAAGCCTGCCGCAGGCCAGCGCACATTGCAACGCAATGTTTAAGCGCGCATTTGGCCGATGCCCTTCGCTTTGCTCCGGTCGGCAAATGACGCGCTGATCGCGTGATCCTGGATTGCCGGGCCTTGAGGCTAGTTGCAATCAAATGGGGCCGCTACGTCTAGCCCTACACAGTTGGCAGCGGCACCAGGCGGTTGCTAGGCTCCAGCCATCATCAACCAGCCGAGATGCAGCATGGCCCGCAAACCACGCGATTACGATGCCGAACTCCAGGCCTTGATGGAGAAGGCGAAGAAGGTCAAATCACAGAAGACCATCCAGCTTGGCGAGCTGGTCCAGGTCGTCGGGGCCGATGCCTTGCCCTTTGAAGCCTTGGCCGGTGCCCTGCTCGCAGCCGTCGAGCAATCCAAGAAGACACCCGAAGCCGTCGCGAGGTGGACCGAACGCGGGCAGGTGTTCTTTCAGCAAGGTGGCAAGCGGGGGACCAAGGCAGCAACCAGCGACACTGCTGGCGGAGCTGCGGGCGACAACGGCGCAGCTAAAGTGTCTGACGGTGCTGCGTAACCGTCTCGATCGGGATCGTGCTCGCGATGACACCCGCCAATGGGTGCAGGACCGGCGTGCGCGCACACGCCACCTGATTGAACTCGGCGGACTGGTGCAGAAGGCCGAGCTAGTCGAGCTGGTGGACGATGATCGGGCTACCTTGCTGGGCGCTTTCCTCGAACTCGCGGACCGGCTGCGGGAGGATGAACACCAAGGTGTAAGCCAAGCCGATCAGCTCGCGCGCTGGCGGCGGCGGGGACTGCACGCCTTCGATACCGACAAGGATACGGCGGAAGCCGTCGCATTGGGCGTGAGGAAAGAGGGGCAAAACCGGGAATGAAGGACGCCCGGTGATGTGGGATGACGCCGAACTTTGGGCCTGGCTCAATTAGGCCGCGGATGCTTACCAGGCCGATAAAACCCGCCTTTGGGCGCGCGTGCATCAATGCCAGCATGAGCTAAACGAAGCAGGCTACTGCACCACCTCGCCTCCTGAGCATGAAGCTCCCGATTGGGTGCTGGTGATCGACACCACCAACGATGAACGCGGCATCCCCGCCAACAAACCTCAATGGAAACCTCGCGCTCCTTGGGAAGCATATCAGGTCGCAAGGGAGGAGGTGAGCCGCTTCATGAACGGAGCGGCGGCATGAGTCCGTCAGCTCACCCTGTCACGGCGGGTTCAATCTGCATACGCACGTCCAGGCCCGCACGGGTGGCGAGTTGGATCAGGTCGTCAAAGCTGAACTTCCCGAGGCTTCCGCGCAGCAGCTCGTCCAGCCGCGGCTCTGTCAGCTCAAGCCGTCGTACCGCTGTCGCCCGGGTCATGCCCCAGCTCGCAACCGTCTGCTGGATGGCACTCAACAGGTCTGAGCGCAGCCGCATGGCTACCGCTTCAGCGGGGCTATCCGCTAACGCATCCCACACGCAGGCGAATGTCTGGACTGAAAGGTCGTCTGTCTCTGGCATGATACCCTCGTCGTCCATCACGCCCCTGCCCTTTCTCGAACCCTGGTTAACCGTGCTGCACGGTCGTCTTCAGCCTGGACTTCGGCCGCCCGCCTAGCCGTCCGTTGCGTGCGGATGCGACTGCTTTGGCCGGTGATGTCGTCAGTCCAGCGAGTCGTGCCCCGGAACGTTTGATGGCCAGCGGTGACTCCTCCATGATCCGCGTCACCAGGCCGTCCACGCTGATGTGCAGGTCCAGGGTCTCAATGACCAGATACACCCCATCGTTCGATGCCCGCAGCCCGGTGAGCTGGTTTGGCGATGCACCTTGCAGCAATGGGATGAAGCCGGGCTCGGCTCCAAACACCCGGCCGTCTGTCAGCTTCAGCATGACCGTGCCGTGCTGGCCGTCAAACCAAGCCTCCCGCGCCTGATGCTCCTGGGATGCGGCCTCCTCCTCGGCGCCGATCGCGCGGTCGAGCACATTCTTAGTGATTGGCTTGCGCTGCGGCAGCATCCAGCCCTCGTCGTCCTTCACCATTCCTCCGCCTCCTCGATGTGCTGTCCGGCCGTCAGCGCGAGCGTCCGTCCGTCGTCCAAGGTCAACGCGACCTTGCCCTTGCTTGGGTCGTAACCGGCCGACACGATGCCAGCCGCCGCCTTGCTGGGTTTCAGCGCCACCTTGGCGAGCAATCCGTCCCCGCCCTCGATGCGCCTCGTCTCGACACGCCGGTTGACTAGGTTGATCTCGTGCCGGCTTCCGTGCGTGGTCCACCAGCTCTCCCGGCAGGCTGGAAGGTGCGCCATGATCGCCTCCGCCACCCGGTCCAGTGTGGCCTCAGTCGGCTTCCGTCCCCGGCGCCGAAACCGGTACAAGCCGGTCACGTCGGACAGGAACGAGAAGCGAAACCTTGCCACCCAGCCTTCCCCCGTATGGACGGCATGAACGTGAGGCGGCGGATGATCCTCGGCGGCGATGAACACTTGGATGGCATCGATCCAGAAAAGGGTTCCAGCCATCCCTAAACCATAACCTATCCGATAGGTTTACACAACAGATCGAACACACCCCTTGTCAGCCTGCTTCCTGTTCGACCCGCCGGAGGCTGGTCGATGGCTCGGGACGCTTCCCGTCCCGACGCCATCCGGCGGCAACGGCGTGCAGGGGCGGTCAAGGATGCCGCAGGCACCGCGAAGCGGCGCACGCAAGGCGTGCGTCCTTGACGGCTCCGAGCACCGTGGCATCGCTTGCTGTTCTGAAGGCGAGTCGGGTGGTTCGTCAGCCCTTCCCGCGCCACCGTTCTGCCCGTTGAGCTAGCCATTCAGCCTCTCTCCTGGCCTTCCGTGCCGCCTGGATAGCCTCAAGTTGTCGCCGATCGACCTCGCTGAGCGTGGGAAGCCCTCTTTGAATTATATCTAAAGGGGTTTCACGGTCAGTCTGTCCGCCGCAGTGAAGCCGGAGCTGTACGGGTGGAACCTGGCGCGGACCAGGCGGTGGCACTGGCTTGTCCGGCAGCAGGAACGCATAGGCGTTGCTGGTCTGCTCCGCACGGGTGGCCCCCTTGCCGCCTGCGGGCCAGGGCCGGCGCACCAGGCGCTGCTCCCAGGCGATCAGCCCTACCGCTCGCAGCGCCGCCAACGCCCGCCTTACCGTGCGCTCACTAGTGCCAGCGTCGGCCGCCAAGGTGGCGTGCGTGGGGTCACACTGCCCGTCCTCGCCCAACCGTTTGAGCGCGAACCGGCCGACCTCGACGTGAAGCGCCGTTAGGCGGTCGGCGCGGCGCTCCAGATCGGCGCGCGCCAGCCAGGCCCGGCGCTGGTCCGCACCGAGCGGCTTGCGCGGACCGTCGCCGAACAGGCCGCCCCGGTGCCAAGGGCGGGGGTGATGTGGGTTGGGCGGGGATGGATAGACACGGGCGCGCAGGCGCCTCGCGTCGGCAATGGCAGGCTGTACGTCAGGCAAAGCAATCCCTTCCTCGGTTGGGCCAAGGGGCTGGGAGGGCTGGCGCCAGGACGTGCAAAACCGTCGCAAGACAGGGCTTGCAAAAGTCGGCCGATTGAGGGATTCTGCGGATTGTCACGTCACGCAGTTTCCCTAGCTTCGGCTAGGTGTCCCGGCCCGCCCTCAAAGGCGGGCCTTGGCATTTCTAGATGCTGGGTGTCAGCGGTCCTTTCTGGCTCGCCGCAGACTCGTCCGCGGCAGCCCTAACCCTGTCACATTCTCCGGCGCAGCGTCGAGACGCATTCCCAGTGTTGGGCTGATTTTTGCGTCATAACGCAGTGGCGTATTGGCGTCATGACTGCATTGGCGGCAATCCATGGTCTGCGAACACCTTAGAAAGCCCCATGATCGCCAGCGTTTGAAGGCTGACGCCCTCCGCAACTGCGAGCTGGTGCAACCGTGCCCACTCGGCGCGTGGAAGGCGCACGGTCAGGGCTACAGTCTCCCCTTGGGCACGCTTGCGAGCGGTAGTCGGCTTGTCGTCGGGCACCTCCGCCGCTCCTGCGCCTCGGTTGCGCGTGAAGGCTGCCAGCCCGGTCGGCTTCGCACTCATGCCATCTGCTCCTTTAGCCATGCCCATAGGGCGCGTATCTCGCCCGCGGCTTTGCCGTCCCCTTCAAACTCCGTCACAGCCCGCCCGGACGCGACAGCGCGCGCGAAGGCTCGGCGCTCCGTGATTTCCACAGGCGCGACCGGCAGGCCATACTCTCCGAGTGCTGCCCGCGTTTCGGCGATCTCTGGCGCCCGGAAGGGGCAGGCGGACAGCACGAACACTGCCTGGGCCTTGGCTGCCTTCACGATCCGAACGGCACCCTCGGCCGCAGCCAAGTCGAACGCGGTGGGACGGCAGGGGATGACAACCAGGTCGGCCACCCTCGCAATCCGTGCCGCCTCTGGGGCGGCGTGAGGGGCAGCATCCACGATGGCAAGCGCCATGCCGTCCTCAACAGCCGCTTTCAGCACGCGTTCAAGTTCGGAAACGCTGGCCGTCGCCACGATGGGGGCCGCACCCCGTCGAGCATCGCCCCACACGCTTGCCGACTTTTGCGGGTCGGTGTCGATCAGCACGGCTGTTTCGCCAGCTTCATGGGCCGCAACCGCGGTATGGACCGCCAGCGTTGTCTTGCCGGCACCACCCTTTTGGCTAAGAAACGCTAGAACCTGCATGGCACCATGATGGTCTAGCGTCATTGCGTTGAGAAGCCAAAACGTTGTTGCGTCATGGCTTCATGACGCCATGCATTATCCCCTCGACAGCCTCGAAATCGTTGCCCTGCCAACATTGTAGGAACTGGCCAGCTCCTTAAGGGTCGCGCCATCTGCCCGCCGCTGCCGCGCCTCGGCCTGCTGCTGCGGGGTGAGGGCAGGGGGACGGCCCATGTGCTGCCCGCGCGCCTTGGCTCGGCTACGGCCCTCCGCTGTGCGGGTGCGGATCAAGTCGCGCTCCACGTCTGCCAGCCCGCCCAGGACGGCCAGCATCAGCCGCCCCGTGCTGGTGGCGGTGTCGGCCCATTGCTCGGCCAGTGAGCGGAACTGTGCGCCCGCGTCGGTGATCTGCTTCACGATAGCGAACAGGTCGAAGGTCGAGCGGGCCAGGCGGTCGATCCGCGTCACCGTCACTACATCGCCAGGGGCAAGGGCCTTGAGCATGCGTTGCAGCTCGCGCCGGTCAGCCTGTGCGCCACTGGCTTTCTCGCGATAGACCTTGCTGCATCCATCGGCAGCGAGCTGGTCAAGCTGCGCGTCGAGCGTCTGGCCGTAGGTGCTGACGCGGGCATAGCCAATACATCGGATTTCGGGTGTTGTTTCGGTCATATCTTTCGGAAAGCGTAACTCATTGATCTACTTCGCTCAAGGGGAATGTCCGAAAGTCTTGAGTTTCGGATGCCATAAGGCATTAGCGTCGATATACCCGGCAGCGGTGCGAGTGAGACAGGGCTGCCCCAGCTCTCGGCAAAACCTGTTATCAAGATTTAGAGGCTCGGCCTCACGTTCGATTGAGCCAGAGATACGCGCCTATCTACTATTGTTCCTGGAAAGGACGGGTAAACCGTTCTTTCCAGGATGATAAGGAACATAGAAATGACCTATCTGCCTCAACCTAAAAATCTTTGCATACGTGGAAGGGAACCTTGACGGACACAATGATCTTTTTCTCGACATAACCTTCGGCACACACCTTTTTCGGATTCTCCAAATACACTTTGAAATGGACCTTCGCATCAACCACCGGAATATTGAAGTCGTCGTCGTAATTATTCTTTGTCTTAAAATGATGGGTTTCTTTGTGTCCGAACAGTATGAGAATTAGATTACCTTCAATCCAGTCTGAAGTGACGCTTCCGATCTCAAGAGTAACCTCAACAGGAAACTTGAATTCCAGGGTTTGCGTAGCGGGCATTTTGTGTGCTCCTTTCTACAACATATTCTCTTACCGACGCTGGATGTCTATCCAATGCATCCTCCAAGTGGACCGCAGATGTAGCATGTTGAGAACGTGTTCTGGCCATGCATTACGCTAATCATTCCTCTTGCGGCGAGCTTCTGTTCTGGAATTGCCTTTTCAACAGGATATTCATTACCATCTTCATCTCTAAAGTGGAAGTGATATCCATCTGGTACTGAATATCCCAAATCTGCTATGTATTGATTGGGGTTTTTAGCAAACTTGCCCCGATCCTGATCCTTGTTACTAACTAGTTTCTCTAGGACTTGATAGGTCCAACTAAGATCTTTGCCGTTTACCTCTGCAAGCGCAGCCTTCAGCTCACTATGCACGGTCTGGACTTCGGTATCTGAGAAGGGCATTTCTACGTCCTTTTAAGATTCGGCATTCCGGGATTTTCCTCTAGCACGCATGGGGAATGGTGAACATCCAAGGCGGCACTCATTCTCACGTCGGAACACTGTTTTGAGCCGCTTGTCTAGATCGGGATCGTAACCCGGCAACAGGCCCATGGGCCTGTTGAAGTCCATCAAGGCCACGGCAGAGGGCGCGGCGGGCAACCTGGTTGCCAGCGGAGTCATCTCGGCCATCTCGAACATCAACCTGTAGCCAGGTCAGATGGTGGTCCCTGTCGGAAGCGCGTGGAACCTCGTCCCAAGCGCCTCCAGGGCAGCTTTGTTCACCGGGTTAGGCATGAACTGGTTGACCACTACAGCGACCGGCAGAACAGACAGGACAGCCCGGTGCAACGTCGCCTCAACGTCGTCCTGGGCGGCAGGCCCTAGGCGGTAAGACCACCCCGCACGGTCATCTCGAACAGCAACGTGTTTCTGGAGGGAGGTGGCGGAAGGGTGCGCGGCATCTGAGGACAACCGCATGTAGTTGAGGTACTGCGGCAACATTGAACTCATGCCAGCAACCTTCTTGAGGTTCAGGAAGCGTGTGCTGTCGTCCATCTTGTCGATGGCTTCCTCCAGCTTCTTCCTATCCATATCGCTTGGTCCCAAGCCCTGGGCCAGAATGAACTGCCCCTGGAAACGGCGGCTGGCCTCATCCCCGTCTTTGAGCATCTGGATGACCTTGTCCGGCTCGGTGGTTAGGGCAGCCGCAACGAATGAGTCCTCGATGATGCTGCGTACGAGGATGCGGGCCTGCACCGCCATGCCGCGCTTGGCCAGTAGGATGACCCCTTGGAACGAACCCGAGGAGCGCATGAGCAGGCGAACGGCCACGGCCTCCTTCGACCAATTCGAACCATGGGCAGCGGGATGGTCCATGCTTGCCGTCATCGTCCTCATCAGGACGACATTCGTGTCCTCGGCCAGCCTGAACCACGCATCGTTTTCGGCGCGGATACCGGCAGCCGCTTCCTGCACCTCGTCACTTAGAAATCCGGTATCCAGGAAGCCCTCCCGCATCGAACGCCGCCCTACTCGGCAGCGGCCTGGAGGGGAGCGAACGGTCGCACATCCAACAGGCCGGGCTGGGGAACGTGGTCCGGCAGGTGGACGGCCTTGCCTGCCAGGATGGAGGTATGGGCGGCCTCGAAGTCGGCCTTGGTGTTGCCCTTGTCCATGAACCGGAACGCGCTGGCGGCCACGTAGTCGGGCCGCAGCTCGAAGGATAGCCACTGCCGCCGCTCGGCCTCGGCAACCTGCCCCGTGGTGTTGGACCCGGCGAAGATATCCACCACTAGGTCCCCCGGCTCGGTCAGCAAGCGGATGAAGAACTCGGGCAGCTTGGCGGGGAAGCGGGCCGGGTGGCGCTCCGCTCCCACTGCCTTGCAGGCATCCACGTAGAGGCCGTTGCTCTCGGTGTTCGATATCTGGAGGAGGTTGGCGGGGATGGCCCCTCCGTTGTCCGTCGCGAAGCTCTTGCCAATGTCATGCCCGGACGGTCGGACCTTCGGCTTGTAGAAGGCATCAGGGTCCTCCAGGAGCTTCTTCATGCGGTCGCTGTAAGGGGCAAGCACCTTCGACACATCGGCCTTGGGCCACTCGGTCTTGCTGAACCACCAGACGGTGTTGACGCTGTCCTTCATGCGAATTTTGCGCTTGTTCACCCACTCGATGGGGGAAGGGAGCTTGGCCGGGTTGTGCCAATACACCTCCTCGGCCAGGAAGAAGCCCACATCGTCGCAGAACCGCAGGAGTACCCTGAACTGGTAGAGGCTGCGGGCCGGAACCCCTCGCTGGTAGGCACCCCCGAGGTCCAGCACGAAGCTCCCATCATCCCGTAGGACACGATGCACCTGCCGGGCGAACGCCGTCAGCCAATCTAGGTATTCGGCTTGGTCTCGGTTGCCGTACGCCTTCTCGCGCAGGAGCGCGAAGGGAGGGGAGGTAAGGACAAGGTTCACCGAACCGTCCGGCAGCCCTGCCAACAGGTCTAGGCTGTCCCCGCAGAAGGCAGCGCCATGCACGGTCGTATAGGCGGGTGCGACCTGGAGCACGGGAAGGGAGGACATTCTGGATGGCTCCTAGCGCAGGATAGATACTCAAAGTCTGTAGATGCATAGTCATCATGGGGCAAGCCTGGAGGGGTGCCGGAATCGATTCCCTCCCCGTCCAGGGACACCCTAGCCCGGAACCTGCGCCTGCTGCGCGGGGAGCGCGGCCTGTCGCAAGAGGCCCTTGCCGACTTGGCGGGGCTGCACCGGACCTATGTCGGCTCTATTGAGCGCAGCGAGCGTAACGTCTCGCTAGACAACATCCACAGGCTGGCGGCCTGCCTGGACGTGACCGTGGCAAGGCTCCTGACGGAGCACGCCGCATGACGTTCAAGCCGCACGCGGACTTTGAGGTGCTGCAACGGCTGTTCCCTGCCGTCCGCGAATTGCAGCAGCTCGCGGACAGGCACGGCATCAGCGACATATTCCAGGACAACGGCGGCAAGATTCTCCAGCTTTGCTTGTGCCTGGGCATCGACGTGCTCCCTGGTCGGGAAGGCAACGATGCCGTGGATGCGACCACCAAGGGCGAATTCGAGCTGAAGACCCTGAACATCAAAAACAAGGGCGGCTTCACCACGCACCACCACCTGAACCCGACAATCATTGCCAAGTACCGCAAGGTGTCCTGGATATTCGCAGCCTACGAAGGAATTGAGCTGCGCGCTATTTGGAAGCTCACGCCGGAACAGATGGAACCCTGGTTCACGCAGTGGGAGGAAAAGTGGCACACCTCCGGAGGCAAGGACATAAACAACCCTAAAATTACCCGGAACTTCGTTATGGAGTACGGCGAACTGCTGTACTCCATTGGTGGCCCCATCGAACGGTCGAAGCCCCGGAAAGGTATGGGCAAGAGCACGGATTAGGCCACCTAGCTAATCCTTCAGGGGTGTGGCACTGGCGGCTCCCTCGGCACCCCATTGCTCCTGCTCCCTGTCCGTCAAACCGATCCAGTCGGATACCGTCGCTCTGTCCGTCAACTTCAAAGCTGCTGACGGCAGGCGGACCTGTTGATTGCCGGACGGGCAAACGGACACGCTGCCTGCCCTGGCCGTTCCTAGTACCCCTGGATTACTCGGTAGTCGTTGTGCCCCTCGCTCTGGAACGCTCCAGCGCTCTCGTCCACCCGGAGGCACGGCCGGTTGCCAGGGCATCGTATGATCTTGCCGAGCATTCCCGCTTTCACCCAGCCGTCGTAATTGGCCTGCAGCTCTGCCACCTGAGCCTGGAGCTGCGCCTTCTGCACCTGCGCCGCGGCGATCGTTCCCGTGTCCCACCACAGCACCAGCGTGCTCGCCAGCCATCCCAGCAGCACCAGGCCGGCAACCCCAGCCATCACCCACCCGAGCAACCGCCAGCTTGCCCATAGCACCACCTGACGCAGCGCCGCCTCCGCCTGCCCAGCTTCCGCCGTCACCCCGGCAAGCCGGCCCAGCAACGGCTTCGTCGCCGCCTGCACCGCCGCCACACCCTCCGTCGCCGCCCCGGCCAGGCTGTCCGTCACCGCCGATCGCACCGCCCCTTGCGTGCCGAGCTGCAGGTCCCGTACGCCCCGCGCCAACGCCTCCCGTTCCCGCCCCAACGCCGCCCGTTCCGCCGCCAAGCCGTCCAGCGCAGCCTGCACCGCCGCCTGCTGCCGCTCGGCAATCTCCATCAGGCCATACAGCCGGTCCTCGGTCTCGCTCATCTCTCCCTGCCCTCACATGCCCATCGACGGGCCACGGCTGGGCCGTAGCCCCTGTCGGGCACGCTCTTCCTGCTGTTGCCGGGCGCGTTCTTCGTGCTGCCGGGCTATCTCCCGCTCGGCCGCGGCCCGCAGCTGCTCCCGCATTCCGTCCTCGGCCTTCGCCATGATCCCGGCCACCACCCGCTCCGGCTCCCGGTCGGCCACGATCCGGGCCAGGTTGGGCCGCTCCGCCATCCCGAACGCCTCCCCCTGCTCCCGCAGCACCCGCGCCGCCCCGGGCTGCTCGCGCACGCCGCGGCCGAACTGCACCACCTGCTCGCGCGTGCCACCCAGCGCCGGGTCAGCCTCCAACTTCGGCAACGCCGCGTTGTAGGCGGCCAGCACCCGGTCCCACTGCCCCACCAACTCGCGCGCGGCAGTCTCGTCCCGCGCCTGGGCCTGCTGCTGCCGACGATGCGCCTCGAACCGCTCCCGGAACCCGGCCCGCCCTGTTGCCACCACGTCCGCCAGCGCGGGGGTTGGTGCCGGCGCGGCCTTCGCTGGCTCGGCCGTGGGTGCCGGGCGCTCGGCTGTGCCAGCATCCCGCGTGAACCCAGCAAACCGGCTCCGCCGCGGTGGAGCTACCTTCTCTGGCTCCAACGCCAACGGCGGCCGGACCACGATCTGGCTGTCTGGCGCCAGCCCACGCCGCTCGGCGTAGCGCCGCACCAGGTCCTCGCCGTCCCGGTCGTAGTCGAGCGTGGTGTCTTTCGCCCGCTCCCGGCCGAGCACCCGCGCCAGCGCCGCCGGGCTGGCAAAGTCCTCGGCCGCGTAGTGCAGCGCCACCCCGTCCCGGTGCCGGGTCAAGCCCACATAGGCGGCGTGTCGGTCCATGTGCGGCGTCGCCAGCACATGCGCCCGGTCCACCGTGACGCCCTGCGCCTTGTGCACCGTCGCCGCATAGCCGTGGTCGATGTGCGCGTAATCCCGAGTGTAGAACGTCACCACCCGGCTGTCCTTCCCTTCTAGCCCCGCCCTAGCTCCGCCGGCATCGTCCAGCCGCACCGTCAGCCGCTCGCCCTTGGACGCCACCTCCAGCACCGTGCCCAGCGTGCCGTTCTTCACCGCCACGCCACTGTCCCGCTCGCCCGCTCGCCCGCCAAGCCCACGCTCGTTGCGCTGGAACATGACCCGGTCACCGGCCGCAAACGCCCGCTCGCCCCCCTCCGTCTGCACCACCTGGTCAATCCCGCGCAGCTCGCCCGATGCGCGCATGCGCTCCCGTGCCAGAATGTTCAGATCCCGCACGTCATCCCGCGTGTAGGCCAGGATCACCTGGCTCGCGGCTGGACTCTCCCGACGCACCGCATCCCAGCCCGCCACCAGCGCCGCCTTCGCCTCTGCGCGCGTGCCGGTGCCCCGCACCATCCCGGCTGCCCGATACCGCTCCAGCGCCTCCGCCGTCTGCCCTGTCGCCAGCTCGCGCGTGGCATCCCGCTGCCAGTCCTCCCGCTGCCGGCGCACCGCCGTGATCGCCCGCGCCCCGTGCCGCTCCGCCAGCGCCCGGAACGCCGCTCCGGCCTCGATCGCCTGCAGCTGCTCCGGGTCGCCAACCAGCACCACCTTGGCCCCGGCCGCTTGTGCTGCCGACAGCACCCGCTCCATCTGCCGCGAGCCGATCATCCCTGCCTCGTCCACCACCAGCACGTCGCGGCTGCTGAGCTGATCGCGCCCGTCCTTCCAGGCGAACTCCAAGCTCGCCAGCGTGCGCGACGCGATGCCGCTGCCACCCTCCAAGCCCTCGGCCGCGATGCCGGACAGCGCTGCCCCGCGCACGCGATAGCCGCCCGCCTCCCACGCCGTCCGCGCCACCCCTAGCATTGCGCTCTTGCCGGTCCCGGCGAACCCCACCACCAGCGCCAGGTCCGGCCCAGTCGTCACATGCAGCAACGCCGCTTTCTGCTCGTCGCCAAGCTGCAATCCGCTTGCCGGGGCGGCCCGCGCCGCGTGCACCGCCGTAGCTCGATCGACCTGGTGCCCGTCCCGCCCGGCGATCGCAGCGCCGGCCCGCTCCATACGATGTTCGGCATCAAGCATCGCCCGTGTAGTGAACCGCTCGCGCCCGCGCTCGTCTTCTCCCAGCCGCACCAGCTCCGGCGCCGTCTCCACCTTCGCCAGCACGGAGGCAAACTGCTCGGCCCCGTCCGTATGCCGGTCCACGAACCGCGCCAGGTCCCGCCGCGTGAACGTCGAGTGCTGCTGCGTCAGCGCATCCAGCGCGATCAAGGGATCAGCGGACAGCGCTTCCCCGTTCCGCCGGGCAATGGCCCGGTGCTCTGCCGCCCGCTCCGCATCCTCGCCACGCTCCTCGCGCCGCGCTCCTGCCGGACCAATCTTGTGCTGCGGCTCCAGCGCAATGCCCTGCTCGTGCAAGCTGCGATGGTCGATGCGAATGTCATGTCCCAGCTCGGCCAGCCGCGCGTTCGCCATCTCGGCCCAACCCTCGCGCCACTCCCGCAGCAAGCCCACGTCGTTCCAAGCGCGTTGCTTCTTGCCGAACCCGTCGCCGTCGATCTCCCGCATCGACAACATGACGTGCGCGTGCGGCTTCACCTCGCTGTCCGGCTCCTTGGACCAATGCACGTTCAAGTCCGCCACCATCCCGCGCGAGACGAACTGCTGCCGCACGAACTCCTGCGCCAACGCGATACCCTCGGCCTGTGACAGCTCGCGTGGCAAAGCAAATTCTATCTCGCGCGCTAGCACCGCATCCTTGCGGCGCTCGATCGCTTCCACCTCGTTCCACAACCGTGAGCGTGCCGCGCGACCCGCCTCGGGCGTGTCGTCAATTGCCTGCCACCGCTCCGGCGCACCCGCGGGCAGCATGATCTCCGAATGCACTACGCCTTCCTTGGCGGTGTAGTCATGCGATCGACCAAGGCGCTCGTCTTGCAACTCGGACGCCGAACGGTAGGCCGCGGCGGCCACGGCGCTGCGCCCGGCGGAGCGTTGGATGACCTTGGCCGAGAAGTGATAAATTGCCATACGGGCAGTGGCGGCTCATGCTGTCTCCCACAAGCCTGCCGCAGGCCAGCGCACATTGCAACGCAATGTTTAAGCGCGCATTTGGCCGATGCCCTTCGCTTTGGTCGGCAAATGACGCGCTGATCGCGTGATCCTGGATTGCCGGGCCTTGAGGCTAGTTGCAATCAAATGGGGCCGCTACGTCTAGCCCTACACAGTTGGCAGCGGCACCAGGCGGTTGCTAGGCTCCAGCCATCATCAACCAGCCGAGATGCAGCATGGCCCGCAAACCACGCGATTACGATGCCGAACTCCAGGCCTTGATGGAGAAGGCGAAGAAGGTCAAATCACAGAAGACCATCCAGCTTGGCGAGCTGGTCCAGGTCGTCGGGGCCGATGCCTTGCCCTTTGAAGCCTTGGCCGGTGCCCTGCTCGCAGCCGTCGAGCAATCCAAGAAGACACCCGAAGCCGTCGCGAGGTGGACCGAACGCGGGCAGGTGTTCTTTCAGCAAGGTGGCAAGCGGGGGACCAAGGCAGCAACCAGCGACACTGCTGGCGGAGCTGCGGGCGACAACGGCGCAGCTAAAGTGTCTGACGGTGCTGCGTAACCGTCTCGATCGGGATCGTGCTCGCGATGACACCCGCCAATGGGTGCAGGACCGGCGTGCGCGCACACGCCACCTGATTGAACTCGGCGGACTGGTGCAGAAGGCCGAGCTAGTCGAGCTGGTGGACGATGATCGGGCTACCTTGCTGGGCGCTTTCCTCGAACTCGCGGACCGGCTGCGGGAGGATGAACACCAAGGTGTAAGCCAAGCCGATCAGCTCGCGCGCTGGCGGCGGCGGGGACTGCACGCCTTCGATACCGACAAGGATACGGCGGAAGCCGTCGCATTGGGCGTGAGGAAAGAGGGGCAAAACCGGGAATGAAGGACGCCCGGTGATGTGGGATGACGCCGAACTTTGGGCCTGGCTCAATTAGGCCGCGGATGCTTACCAGGCCGATAAAACCACCAACGATGAACGCGGCATCCCCGCCAACAAACCTCAATGGAAACCTCGCGCTCCTTGGGAAGCATATCAGGT
>CBDIDS010000001.1:0-16096 GCA_965277885.1 Capsulimonadaceae bacterium
CCAGGCCGCTCTGTTCATTTAGGCAAGACCTGTTTGCTCGGCTGCCGGAATACCTAAATAGCCGCGTATCCAAGACTCGTCCGGCGACACGACGCCGCCCGTGATGAGAGCGCTGATCAGCACCGTGGCCGTTTGCAGCTTGCCGTCGTCAATCTTGCCCAGGCGGAACGTCGGGCAGGGCGTGCCGGGCGCAAAATTGTATTTGACCAGCCGCGCGAGGAGCTGCTCGGTCATCACCGTTTCTTCCAGATCGCGCTGCAATTTTTGGAGGTAGAAGCTGAGAACGTCCATGTGGACCTGCCCCAGCCCGTAGGTCGCGCCTTTGTCGCTGCTGTCGGCGGTCAGTGTTTCGCCCAGAATGCTCTTGGCGATGGAGCGATCCATGTACGCGACCGCCCCCTCAAAGCCCGCCTCATTGGCGCGGGTCGCTTCCAAGAGGCTCACTTCCATGTCTGCCGGCAGCATCAACGCGGTTTCATTGTGGACCTGCATCAGCGCCGTCAAGAAGCCGCGCTTCTCTTTGTCGCTGTAACCAGCCTTCGAGTCGTAGGAGCCGCGCACCGTCGGCATCCCGAACTTTTCTAGGTACTTCGCCCACCAGTTCAACAACTGCTCTTTGATCATCCACGACCGATACGCGGCGCGGAGATCGGACGACCCCAGCGGGTTCTCATATTGGGGCTGGTATGAGTAGATCAGGAACTTGTCGGGGGGCAGCAGCTCGCCGCCGGCGATCCGCAGCGCATGCAGATTGAGGAAGCTGTCTACGTCAAAGAAGAAGATTTCGGGGTTTTTGCTTTTGAGGCTGGCAATGCCGATCCGCCCCTTGTGCGGCCCGTCGTCAATGACTTTGTAGTTGATTTCGGTCACGCTGACGCCGAGGGCCAGCGCATCCATCACCGCAAACAGGTTGTCCAGGACGGAGCCGCGCATATCGGCCAGCGTCCAGCGGCAAAACTCGGCGACCGCTTCGGCTTCGGGCGAAGCGTCCGCCGGATGCACTTCCCAGCCGCGCGACAGGACCGCGAATTTCTTGGTCGAGAGGCAGGCTTTCACCTGCGGATCATTCTGCATCCGGCGGTAGGTGGTGAAGCCCTGAGCGCCGGGCGGCAGATCGCCGGCCAGGTGGACGGGTTGCAGCAGGCCGACCAGGCTGGTATAGCCGTAGGCGGGCGCAGTCTCGGCCAGCGGCGCGACGCCCTGCTTGATTTTAGGCTGCTTGTATGCGCCCCAGGCTTTCACGCCTCGGAACGGGTTCAGAGCGTTCAAGTCCATTCTAAAATCCACCCATTAGCGGTTTCCTGCCAGCACATACACCGCGCCCACCACGCGCTCTAAAATCCCCTCGCTGCATGCCGACAGCACCGACCGCGACCCCGGCCCATGCCCGCCCCACGACTCCAATGTCCGCAGGTTCCGGCAGAGAAACACATGCCCGATCTCATGTTCCGGCGTCGGCACCAAAAACGCGATTCGCAGCACTTGGTCCGGCAGAAGCAGCGCGGCCCGATTGGACACCTTCAGGCCCACTTTGTCGCACCAATCATGCTGGTTCACCGAGCCGTCAGGAATGAGCAGCCGGCCCGATGTCGCCACTGCAATCGCCGCCCGCACCCAGCCGGAGCAGTCAATGGTGTGATAGTCGGGCAGAAACGAAGCCGGGTCCTCGGCTTTTGCGCCCAGCTCGTAGCGGATGCCGGCGCACCGATCCAGATAGGCATACAGCCGGCGCAGATTGACGGGCGCGGTCGGCCAGGCGAACCCACGGGACGTCGGGGACGACGGCGACGGCGGCAGCAAACGGTCTGAGTTCAGCGGCGGTCCCAACACAGGAAGTTGCATAGAATTCTCCATCGCTGAGGCAGGGATTAAAAATCCAGGATGCCACAAGCGGTCAATCACACGATTTCTTAATCGCAAGCGCAAATGTAGACAATCACGGTGCCGCCAACCCGCACCTTCTCGATTTTGCGGACGGTCCACTCGTTCGGGGTCGCGCCGGGATGAGTGCCGAACATGTCGCTGAAAAACACCGCGTTTTCCAGTTGCCCGGCGTTGGGATCGTCACCCGGCACAAACATCAGCATCGCGGGTTTGGTCAGCCCCACCGCCTCATTGCCGTCGAAAAACGTGTTTTCGTCGCCGGGGGTCAGGATCGTCATCAGGACGCGGACCGTGTAGTTGTTGCCGGCCTGGATGATCGTCTGGTCATGGCCATAGCGCTGAAAGGCGCGGGAAATTGTCGCTTGATAGCTCATACTTCAGATCCGTAGCTCACGGCTGCCCCCAGTAGATGCCGCCTTCGTTCTCAAACGAATCTAACTCTAAGCCATCCGCGTTGAGTGTTTCGGTGAACGCATCGCCGGCATCCGAGAACGCCCCGATGAACACCGACTCCGAAGCCGGCAGATCCGCGCCCGGCAGGACACCCGAAACGCTTGTTTGCACCAGATCGGCGTAGTCATCCGGCGCCGGCCCTGCCGCCTGCACCGCCCGCGACCGCCGCGCCCGAAGGTACGGTTCCAGCCGCGCGAGGCCCCGCGCCGTGAGCTGATCGCCGAGCTTAATCAGATCAGGCTGGTTCAGCACCGGCTTCAAAACATGCTCCGCCCGGATGTGCCGGGAGTAGGGGAGCAGCCGCGCCGTTCCCAAAGCCGTGAGTTCCGCCCCTAATTTGTCGGGCTGAACGCCGTGCGACGTGGAAAAGTGCAGCGTGGAAATCTGAATGTCATCAGCGATGCCGGGAACACGCCCCGCTTCCGAGAGCGCCGAACCCGCGATCTGCTCGGCAATGCCGAGTGTCAGCAGCGCTTTCAGCCCGGCATTCGGCACGACGGCGGACACGGCCGCCGCCAAAACAGACGGGTCTAAAGCGTACTCCCGCGCAAGCTGCTCGGCCGTGATCAGCGCGGCCAGGTCGCTGTCCTGGGACGTGTCCGACGCCGCGACGCCGATCAAACGCTTGATGTCCGAGACGGCCACCACCAGCGCCGCCGCCGCCTGCGGCACAAGCGCAGACAGCGGCAGCGGCTCGGCGAAGTGGGGGAACCGGCCCAACCCCGCCAAGAAGGAACCCGCAAGCTGCTCGGCGACACCCAGCGTCAGAGTCGCCAGAGCGCCGGGATCAACCGAGACGGGCAGAGCGCCGACCGGAGCGCCGGGCGGCACGACAGCGGCCACGCGCGAGAGGATGCCGGGGTCGAGCGCATATTCTGCCGGCGGCTGTTCGGACGCCAGCAGAGCCGTAATCACGCCGTCCTGAGACAGATCGGCCGGCGCAATGCCGACCAGCCGCTTGATATCCGCCGGGGCAATGACAAGCTGAAGCGTCATTTCATCCCCTACGGCACAATCGACGCATACGCCGAGCGCCAGTCGCCATACCCGGCGTTGTAGCGGGCGCGGACGCCGTAGAAGAACTCATCCCGCAGGAACCCCGTTTCGCTGTTCTGCTCCAGAGCGTCGAACTCGAAGTCCTTCCGCATCTGCAAGATGATGGCCTTCACGGCTCGCTTTGTATCCAGCAGATACCAGTTCGACGGCGAGTTCAGGAACGGCGACACCACCGGTACGAGCAGCCCCTTGAGCGGGTTCATCGCCAGATTCTGCGTGCCGATCGGCGGCGGATCAGGGAAGAACGCCGAGTTCAAAAGCTGCGACGCTTCCCAGTAAAGCTCCGGCGGCACGACCAGCGTATCCGGGATGACGCCCATCGGACGGCCCTGATCATTGCGGGTCCGCATCATGGCCGTGATCGCATTTTGCAGCGAGGCCGCCGAAAGCGCATCGCTGCCGAGGTTCGACTGCGTGGGCGGGACGCCCGCCGGAAGCCCGGAGTTTTTGCCGAGCGGATGATTGGCTGAAAACAGCGGCAGGCCGTCATAGCAGGCCGTGGCCGCGCCCGCTTCCAGAGCGCCGAACGTCAGGATGTCAATGGCCGAGGACGCCGACATCGCCATCTGCTTGACCCGCATGGCGATCTGGCCGTACTGGTCATCTTCAATCGCCGCCCGGTCCACGGAGATCGTGCTTTCCCAGGTGCGGTTTTTGATGAAGTAGTCGTACTCGGAGAAGTCGCCGGTGCGCCGCTCATCCAGGAATTCCTGCACACCGGGGGTCGCGCCGAGCCAGGCGTAATGCTCGGTGTCTTTCTCGCTGGGGATCATCGTGGTGATCATGCGCCAGTTGCTAGGCTGCTCGGTGAAGGTGTCAAAAAAAGCTGTCTTTAACCCGGCAAGTAGCAGGCCAGGAATATCAGCAGAGGTAACGGGCATTTAGGATGCGCCTCCTGGCGCTGCCGGCTTATCGCCCGGCAGAGGATTGAGAGCCTGCGAAAGCTCTTCACCGACGCCGAGCAAGCCCGTCGTCGTGGTGAATGTCTTGCGGTTGAGGGTTTGCACGACCGGCAAAATCTGCTGCACGGTGGAAACCGTCGAGTCGACTTTGCTTTCAATCGCGTTGATCTGCGCCTGCTGCGCCGGGCGTTTCCAGATCGAGCGCGAGAGGGCGAGAAAGAGATGGGCGAACACGCCCGCCAGTATGAGGTTTTGGGTTGTCAAATAAGCGGACATTTACATTCCCTTCCGTGTTTCGGTGGTCCGATGGGTGTCGGTCACAGTGACTTTTCGCGCCGGAGCGTGCATCATCGCCGACGGCGTCTTCTTGTCGCCGCTCATCATGGCGGCCGCATGGTCTGCGTTGACGCCCAGCGACTTCTCCAAAAACTCGCGCTGGTCTACGGTCAGCTCGGTCGCCCCGTTGCCATCGGCAGTACTGGACACGCTCAAAGCGGTGAGATCCTTCAGCTCCGAAAGCACCACAAGCGGCGGCTGTGCGGCCAGGAAAGCGGCGAACGCCTCAGCGACCGCCAAGCTGTTCCCATCGGCTAAGGTGATCTGCGAATGATCGTCGGCCATTAAAAGCACACGCGCGGCCGCTTCCGTGGCCGGCACGATCTTCCCCGCCAATTTGAGAGAAACCACCTGAGCATCCACTTTCTGCTGCTGGACCTGAATACGCAGCCGCAAGAGTTCCGACTGCTCATCATCCGACAGCAGGCACGCCGACGCGATCCGGGGTTTGAGGACAAGGGAAACTTCGGTCAGCGTGACGGTCCGCAGATCATCCGACATCCGCTTCAATCCGCACGACAATTTGACCGGCCCACGCTCCCGCAGGAAGTCGGCCATGGCCGGGGCGAACGCCAGATTGCCCATCAAACGCTTGCCATCCCGCCAAATGCGCTGCACACGGCCGAGCGGGTCCAGCACGGAATCAATATGCTCGACTTTGACCGGCACCGGCGCGGCGTTCAGAGCCACGAAGCGCGACACGATCCCATCCAGGTCCGCCTCGTCCAGCGTCAATTTCTTGTCCGCCAGATCACAGCATTCCAGCAGGATCGCCTCGCGGTCACCGGAAGAGTCGCCCAGCGTGAATGTGTCCGGGCCGGCCAGCATCAAGTATCGTTCCGATTTGTTCCAATCGGGCTGACCGACCGCAGCCAAGCCCAACAAAATCCGGTTGGAGCGGCGCAGATCGCCAAGCTCGGCGAACATCAAATTTGGTTCTGAACTCATTGCACGCTCCTGTTGATCCGCACCCGCACATGGGCCGCGTCGGTCACTTCCACGACAAACCCGCACGGCACATTATTCGCCGTCGCCGCCGTCGAGACCGTATTGTCATCCACCACGAACGCCAGCTTGCCGATGTCGGTGAGCGCCGCGCCCGCCTTGTTGTAGATCAGGGACCCGGTCTTGTGGACCCGGATATGAAGCGCCCCCGCCGCGCCCGCCGGGCCGGCCCCACCGGGCAGAAGGGTCGAAGCCTGGTTGACCTTCGTTTCATGTGCGACCCCGGCAAACGCTGCGCCGGCCGTGTCAGCGGCAGGCTGGGCCAGGCCGTTGACGACCTCGACCAGAGCGCCCTTGAAAATCGTTGTGTTCGCCGCCATGCCGTAAGCGATGAGTTCGCCGTCTTTCGGGTGGGCGTCATAAGCAGCCGTCAAAGCTGTCATAGAAATCTGTCCTTTCGGAGTAGGTGGGGTTCATTCCGTGTAGGCACGGCCCAACCAGCGAGCGCGTTCCCGTCACTCCCTCCCCGGAGCCGTAGAGCCGTCACACCGCCCACACTGCCCCCGCGTGTGTTGGTTCCCTCAATGTGTCTCTGTGAGGTGTCAGAGCCTACCAGGCGGCGGGAGGCACCATGTAAAATGAGTTACCGCCCGGCAGGTATTTTTGCTGTCGGAAAAAAAATAAAATAAGCTCCCTTGTCGGCGGACAAGGGAGCGGAAAAGCGGCCGTTTTTAGAGTGAATGAAGGCAAAAGACGGACTGAAAAATAGTTGAGCCAAAAAAAGGGTGAGGCACAACAACTACAGAAGAGATAAATAAGCAGCCGCCAAAACAACAAATCTTAGGTCTGCTTGAAGGAAATCGAATAATGCAACAGCATGAAAACTACCAGTGTAATGAACCCGAATGCGGGATGATCATTGCTATCAGAGTCGCTTCGGCGACAGACCCAGAGGCACCCACACATCATGGAATGCCGATGTCGCTGGTCCCAGCCCTGCCGTCAACCAGAACAGCAGGAGGAAGGCAGCCACGCGGCCCACGGACAAACTACCAAGTCGGCACGGATGAGCTTCAGAGGCGTTTCCATCGATAAAGCGAAAGGAGTTCCATCGTCACTTTTGACGATGGAACTCCGCAGCACTCCGCAGCACTCCGCACGACTACGCAGCCCGACCCATACCTCCAAACTGAGACCCCAGCAGCAGCCGCGACGACAACGCCACCGGCGCCGACGCCGGAGCCGCATACACCGCCAGCGCCAGACTCATCACCACGTCGTCATGGCCGCGCCCTGACGCGCCCATTCGGGTCCGCCCGCTGCTGCCTGCCGAGCCGAGGTACTCAAAGCTCCGCAGCTCACTGAGGAGTACCCGGTGAGCCGGATACGCCAGCGAGCGCGACGACAGCCGTAGGTTCAATTTGTCGACCAGGCTCTGCTTGCTGTCCCCGGTGAACAAAAACACGTCGAACGGCGGGACGTGATCGCCGTCCGGCACCGCCGCCCGGATCGCCGACCGCAGCCGCTCCGTCAGCGTGTCTCCAATGCCGCTGCCGTCGCCCAGAACAGCCCACGGGCGGAACTTCGCCACCAAGTCCGCCACCAACACGATCTGCGCTTCCCAACCCGTTCCCTGCCACCGCCACAGCCCCACCAGCCGCGCGACCGGCTCCGTGCAGTCCAAAACCGACACGACGGTAAAGTCCAGCTTGCGCCCCCAGTCTACGCCGATGGAGTAGATGCGCCCGTCCACTGGTTCCGATAACAAGAAGCCATCGGCGGCGCTCACACGCTCATCCGACTGCACGGCCGCGTCAATGTCATCCTCCCGAAACACCGCGCCGCCCACGTCTAAAAATTGTGCTTCATATTCCTGCGAAAACATGGTATCGCCCATCTCTTCGCGCTGGGAGTTGAGATAGGCGAGATCTAAATGGGGATTTCCCGACGTCGGGAACTGGTGCGCCGAGTAGGTAATCCCGTGATCATCTTGACTGCCGCTGTCCGCCTTCGCGAAAAGGCGATAATACGCGCTGCGCTTGCCTGACGGCGACGACGCCAGCAGGTAATCCCCGCCCTTGTCCAGCAGCATCGGCATCAAAACCTCGTTCAGCACCGAGTCGGGGATGTAGGCCGCTTCATCGCCGATGATCCGGTGGGCAAACAAGCCGCGCAGGCTGCGGCCGTCGCGCCCAGCCGTGCGAAACAGACACGTCACCACGGCGTCGGGAAAGTCGGGGTGGGAGAGGGTCAACGACAGCGCGGGCCGCTGCCGGACCGCCAGGATCACGCCCGCCATGATGCCGGCATCCTCATCCTGAGCCTTCAGCACGAGCCGCAGCACTTCGCCGCCGATCAGCCGCGCCTGGTTGTCCGACGGCGCGACCACAAGCTGCCGGCAGTCCCGGCCCTGGGCAAGCTCATCGAGCGCCAGCGTGATCACGTCATGGCTGAGGCATTCGGTTTTGCCCCAGCGCCGCCCGCAGGCCGCCACCGTCACCTGCGACGGCGCACAAAACAGCGATCGCTGATGCTCGTGCGGATGCCAGCCCCACACGTCGGCCGCCAGCACAAGCCGCCGCTCGGCGCTTGCCACCCGCTCCTGAATTGTTCGCCACATGTTCGCCCAGCTTTCCGGGCCTCCCGATGGAGAATTATGGCGAGCGAACAGGCGGTCGGTCAGACGGTAGATGTGCGGGGAGGGAGTTGGTGAGCCGCAAATTCCGCCTTTTGCGCGGCCACTTCCGCGCGGTCTACGGTCACATGGGCGGGCGCGGCGATGCCCAGGCGAACGCTGTCTAAGCGGATGTCGGTAACGGTAATCTCAATCGGCGGGTCGGGGCTGTTGGGATCGTGGACGATGATGACCTGGTTGAGCTTGCGGGTGAGTACGAGCATGGGGAATGCCCTCCTTAGCAGTAATACCATGCTCCCCTGCAAATATCATGCCAAAATACTGGGTTCTTCGCCGCGCCAGATGTTCGGGGCGGGAAGGGGCGGCGCAGCAGTCGGACGACGTCAAACCGAAGCGCCTTGCTTGGGTTGGGGGGATCTCCTGTGACGCGCTTCCGTTTGTCGTCGAGGGCCTGCGCCTGCCCCTTCCCGTCCCTCACAAAGCGGCTGGTCCTGCAAGTGGCATTTGGCGCGTTGGCGGAATAAATTCCTACGACGGCCCGGCGCTGAGGAACTGAAGCGGGGCGCATGGCAGGCCCGGACCGCTTGAAGGTCACTCCGTTCACTTGGCGGCTTGGAAAAAGGCAGTTTCTAACAAGGGCTAAAGCCAAGAAGAAACTGCCTTTTTCTCAACGCCGCCTGCGTTCTCTCCGTTCCGGGGCTGTAGTGCGGCGGGGGGCTTTTAGCCGGTCGCAGGAGCCGTTGATGCGCCGGTCTCGTTCCTCGCCCATGCTATAGGGCCTTGCAGGTTGTTCCCAATCCACCCACCAAAGGTTATCGTGTGTCGGCATTCCGACAAAAAGCAAGAATGTGGAAATCTATTTTTTCTCTTTCTAAGGTTTTGGACAGTCAACAAAAAATAGATTTCCACGTCGTTGCTTTTTGCTCCATGCCTACCAGAGCCTCCGGTTATTGGTGGGTGGTTGGGGAATGTGGTTCGGAATTGGTTGAAGCAGGTCGGGCCTCGTAGGAGGGGGCGGGCGGCTTCGCCGCCGCCCCCGCGCCGGCGGGGGCCAGTCGCGCCGGCGGGGGCCAGTCGCGCCGGCGGGGGCCAGTCGCGCCGGCGGGGGCCAGTCACGCCGGCGGGGGCGGTCCGGCGGCTCCCGATGTGCTGCACATTGTCAGCTTCTGCCGCCTGCGTCGTCTGCGGTGCGAAATCCCTACGCGCGTGCGTGCGCGAGAGCCGCAGCCGGGGCGGGTGCGCTGTGTCTCTCGCGCAGCAGCTCGTAGGGAGGTAGGAAGTATGTCGCGGAAATCATTGCAGCATCATGTGCGGCGCGGGACCGGGTCCGCCGTGGCCGCGCTGGGGGGCGCGTGGGTCCAGTCGCTCTTGTCGCGCCCGGATCAGCGCCTCGGCTGGCAGGATGTCGGCATCGGGCTGGGGCTGGCGGCGCTGTGGGCGTGGCAGCGGTGGGGCCGATAGCCGGCAAAATAAATACCGCTAAAGGTTGCAAAAGGTAGCAAGTTGGGGTATACTAAAGTTGCCGGTGGTGGGTCCGGCGCGGGTTGCACCCCGCGCCGGCACTTTTCCCCCACCTCTCGGCAGGAGAGTTACAGATGACTATTTTAGCACAGTCCGCGCCCAAAGCGCAAGTCCCCGGCGCCGGTTCCGCGCCGGAGTTTCAGGCCAGCCGCGAGGGCTACAAATCGCTCGCCACGCTGGTCGGCCCCGGCATCCTCCCGCTCAAAGCGGGCGAGGTGCAGCCGCTTTTCTTCCGGCTGGCGCACATGACCGGCTTCAAATCCATTCCCGGCGGGGGCATGTGGCTGAACTGCCAGTTCCGCTACGAGAAGCCGGGCGGCCGCTCCTATGTCGTGGAAGCAGCCTGCGCGTTTGATTACCGCGTCCGCGCCACCGGCGCGGCCTATATCCGCTCCTGCTCTTGCCCGGACGGGCTAGCCCGCGCCGGCCAGAAGGGGGAAATGCGGAAATGTAAGCATATGCTGGCACTGGCGGCGCATGTGGCGGGCCGGGTCGGCACTCATGCCAACATCGAGCCGGAAAAGCCAGAGCAGCCGTGCGAGGCCGATTTCAAGAGCGCAGCGGACTACGAGCGCTTCCAAGCAGACCGCGAGGAAGAAGCTTGCGAAGCGCAGGCGGCGCGGGATGAGTTCAAGCGCAGCGGCAGCCGCTTCGAGTAGTTCACGCGGGCGGGGGGCTGCCGCCCCCCGTCCTTCTTCGGAGGGAAAATCATGTTCACACCAAATCATTGGTTCGTCATCGTTTCCGTGCAGATGCAGCTCACCGGCCAATCCGTTCAGGTCATGCAGCATCCGTGCCGGGACCGCCATCACGCGCAAACGCTGCTCACAGAAATCCGCGAGCTGGCGGCGGAGTTAGAAGAGTCCGGCCTGCTGCCCGGTATCACCGCCAGCGGCGTGGAAGTGTGCGAACACTCAAATGAAGCCGAGATCGTGCTGCCGCCCGTCGGCCCGGAAGGGCGTGATGCCCAGTGGTGGGCGCAGGCCATCGGCCTGAAAGCGTTCTAGCAAGCGAGGCCGGGCGGGGCTTGCGCCCCGCTCCGGCCCAGCCCCAGCAGAGGGTCAAGCAGGCAAGCATATTATTATGAAAAGTCCCCGGAGGCGGGGACGGACGCGACCACAAGGAGAAACACGATGGACAGAGATGAAGAGACAGATGAGATGGTGCAGCAGGCCAAAACCCTGCTGGAAGATGTCGTAAAAGGCGGCGAGATATACGCCCCTAACAGCGACCAGGCGCGGACCGCGCACAGCGTCCAAGCTATCGGTATCCTGCTGGCCGCGCTGGTGCTGGAAACCAGAGCGCTGCGACATTCCCAAGAGTCGGGCAACCGTATCGCCGACGCACGGCACACAACCGAGGAAGACCTGCTGCACCAGTTGCGGCTTCTGCGCCAAGCGCAGGAGAACGCCACAGAGATTGACCGCGCCCGGTTTGACACCGAAATTATGAACTTGCGCCCGTAGTGAATCGGGGGCCGCGCATCCATCCACACGCGGAGGAGAAGCAAGCGATGAGAGTTTGGAGAACCTGCAAAGGCTGTGAGAACGACTTTGAGCAGACATTAAGCCCCAGCCGGGACATCTCCGAATACTGCGGCGAGTGCCAGCGGGAAAGGGACAAACAGCGAGAAGAAGACCTGCAATTTCTGCAAGACCAGCACAGAGAGTCGCGCGAGAGAAGAATGAGCGCGACTGGAACACCGAAATAGACTGACAAACCGGGCGCAGCGGAAGCCGCGCCCGTCCTAGAAAGCATACCATGAAAGAAGACAAATCAACCCGCCTCTGCGCCCGCTGCGGCCAGCCCGTGAACCGCCTCAAAGACAGCTTCAAATCCCTGCCGAGCGGCGAAGTCATCCACGCAAGCTGCCCGGCCTCGGAGCAAATCCGGGCGGTGCCGGCAGTCGCCTCGCGCGATGTCGGCGCTCAGTTTATCCGCATGGAGGACGCTGCCAAAATGCTCAGTGTTTCGGTGGACACCATTCGCCGGCGCATCCGGTCCGGCGAGCTGCCGGCCAAGCGGCTCCGGGGCGCGGCGGACGGCGGCAGGCAGACAATTCTCATTGACCAGGCCGACGTGCTGGCACTGCTGGAACCCTACACAGGAGCGGAAAAATGAGCAAACGATCTGCCGGCATTTGGGCCGGCAAGCTGGAACGCATGGGCTTCAACGCCTACCGCTGCAATCTGGAAGATGATTTTTGGTCGGTCTGGTGCCAGGAAGCCGGAGAGCATCTTTGGGAGCCGGCGGATGTCCAAGCGTTTCTGCGCTGGGCGGAAGGGCAGGGAATCGCATGAACAAAATCACCCTCGTAGGACGGCAGGAGCCGGACGGCCTGCCGGAAGCCAGCATCAAGATCAGCATTGGGTTGGAGTTCAGCCCGGACTCGCCGCCGGCACTGGTGGAAGCCATCGGCAAAAGCCTCGCGGAAATGCTGAAAGTTTGGGGCAGCGACGACGAGTTACAGAAGATCGTGCGCGAATGCGACGACATCCGCGCCCGGCACCAGCGCCAGGCCGACCACGCGACCGAACTGCTGCTGTCCCGGCCTGCCGGACCGGAGGAGAATGAGCGGGAGCCGGAAGCCACATTGGCCGAGTCGATCCGTTGGCGGCGCTGTCATCGGTGCGATGAGCCATACGGCCGCGCCGTCGCCGGGTGCAGCGAGTGTCAGCCGATCCGGGCGTTGCTTGGAGTGGAGGAGCCGAAAGGATGACCGAAATTCAGCACCGACTCGCGCCCGGCATCTTCGACAATCATGTGCTGAAGCTCTGGCATGACTGGCAGGCGCTCACCGCCCAGGTCCCGGCCCTGAAAACCGAATGGCAGTATGAGCGCGACGAGAGCGGTACGCAGCTTGCCGGGCCAGGCGAAAGCCTCTCGCGCACGATTGGCAATGTCCGGCTGATAATCGTTCTTGGCGGCGATGGCCAGTACACGCCACGCGCAGAAATGATCGAGACGCACGGAGCGAAGCTTGCTGGAGCAGACCGCGTGAAAACCAGCGTCATTACGCCGCGCACAGATGATCTCTTTCCAGCGCTGGCCTATGCCGAGGAAGCAGCAGGGGAAGTCGGCCAGCCGGAGCCACCAGCCAAACGCGGCCGAGGGCGGCAAATTGCCTGAACCCGAATGGATCACAATCGCAGAAGCGGCCAAGCGGCTCGGCCTGGCGGAGCGTCAAACGCGCCGGTGGGCCGACAAGCTGCCGGCAGACGGGCGGCGGCAGGAGGAAACCACGCCGGGCCGGAGCCGCGCCCTGATCCGGCTGGATTTACTCACAAATTTGGTGTCCGGTCAAGTGTCCGGACACCTGACCGGACAAGTGACCGGACAGCCGGAGCCGGAGGCTGAGGACGCAGCGGAGCCTACCGCCGTTCACCCCGCTACGGAGGGACGACTAGGGGAGCCATCTTTTGCCGTGCCGCTCCATTTGGCGATGACGGCGCAGCGTGACGCCTTAGAGCGCGTGATCAGCGAACAAGCCGCGCGGATCTGCGACCTTCAGGCGGCGTTGGAACACGAGCGCGGCCAGGCCAAGCAGCTTACCGAAGCACTCGCTAGGGAACAGACTTTGCGCGTGTTGTCTGCTCCCGGCCCGGAAATGGACGGGGAGCGGCCAGAGTCACCCCAGACGGCCCAGGACACCCAAAACACCCCAGACCCGCCAGAAACGGCCATTCTGAACCGAATTCGGGCATTCTGGCAGAAGCATTGGTATTGATCTATTCAACCCAGATGCGCCAGCCGTCCATATTCCGCTTCCAGCCGCCCCATATCCGCCGTAATGCGCCGCCGCCCGTGCATGGCGTCAAAGCGCAGATCGATCTGCTGCTCGAACCAGACCCGCGCCGCTTCCCCTTCCGCCGCGCCGCACATCCAGCGCCGCAGCCCCACCCAGGCCATGCCGGCCACAATCCACTCCCGATCAGCGGTTGTCAGCCGGCCGTCCGTGTTGATCACCATCTTGAAACCCTTCCGCGCCTCCCACAGAAACCATTGGCGAAAGCAGCCCCAGAATGCAGGCTAGGGTCAGAGTGTAGCACAGAAGCAGGCAGACCGCAAGACGGTGATAGGTTAGTGATACTTTACATGACCTGCGGCTGCTCTTGTTATGCCCTGTGACGCTGTTTTCGGTGATGATTTACCGGCAAGCGCGGGCGCGTAAGACTCGCACGCGCGTAAGAGCTTACGCGCGTAAGATTCTTGCGCCCAGCTTGGGGCAAGCTTTTGACTTGCGGCAAGCTTTCCTGCTTGTTCTTATTCTTGTTCTTTTCTTGTTACTTCTTCTTCTGCTTTTAACTTGACCTCAAAAAGCCTCTCTGCTTGCACTGGCATTATTCTCCATCTTGGGCTTGTCTTATGCTTGTTCTTCTTCTTGCCGAAGACGGCAAACAGGACCGGAGGGAAGGGGTCGCTTCGCTCCGATCCTGAATTGATGCGCTGACGCGCCGCCGTGATGCGTCGGCAGACCGACAAGATGAAAATGTCGAAAGCCTCGCCTGTTTCAGATTTCAGAGCGGAAGCGTCGGAGCTTTGCCGTCCAAAATCGCCGCCCGCTGCCACGTCTGCGCGACCAGGCCCGCCACGTCGAGCGCCGCCGGCAGGCTGCCCCAGGCTTCCGGGTCCGGGTCGAGCGCCGCGATCACCATTCCATTTGGGCGCGGCGGCTCCCGGTGCAGCACCAGCCGCAGCCCCAAAAGCTCGCGGTCGCGGATTTCCATGCCGCCGATGCGCCGGTAGCCGGTGATCACGCCAAGCTGCCGCGCGACCGCATCCGAGAATTCCCAAATGCGCTGCTCGCCGTTCGGCAGTTCCACCGCCAGCAGGTGCCGCGTCTCGGCTTTCCCCGCGATCGGCTTCCCGCCAGGCAGAGCGGCCGCCGGGCGCGGACAGTACGGGCAGTGATTGGGGATGCCGGCATCTTTGGGCTTGGTGCAGCGGCGGAAGGTGCGCGACTTGGCGACCCAGTGGCCGACGTACTTGATTGAGCGGTCGGAGACGACACGGACGCACTGGAAATCATTTGGGGGCCAGCGGAGCCAGATTTCAGCGTCGGTGTCGGCGACTTCGGGCAGATCGAAATCGTAGCTCATGCCGTCTGGCAGTGGAAGGCAGGGATCACTCACGCTGATACCTCCAATTTCTGCTTACGGACACTTGACCGGACAGTGACCGGACAGTGTCCGGACACTTGACCGGACACTTGACCGGACACTTGACCGGACACCAACTTTTGTAGGCTAAGACGTGGCAGAGGGTTGACAGCCGCCGGGCGGCGGCTGTATAATTGGCAATGCAGCATGGATGCGGGCCTCCTGCGCCCGCTGAATTGTGTTAAACGCTCTCGAAGCTGATGACTTCGGGGGCGTTCGCTCTTTTGAAGTGGCCTGGTCTATGAGCAGATCGCGCACCAGCGCGGCGGCAAAAACCGGGCGCGGGTCAATGGTGATCGGCGCGGTCGGTGTTAAAAACGCTCTCCGGGGGTCCGCCTGGAGGGCGTTCGCTCTTTTGAAGTGGCTTCGGTTGTCAGAAGTCGCGCACCAGCGCGGCGGCAAAAACCGGGCGCGGGTCCGTGAGGACCCGGCCCGTCGGGCGTGGCCGTCGGGCGTGGCCGTCGGGCGTGGCCGTCGGGCGTGGCCGTCGGGCGTGGTACTGCGGTCAAGTGGGGAATCTCCGACGCCAAAAAATTAGGCAGGCACACGCCGGGCGTCGATGCGCTCCTGCAAGCTGAGGGAACTGACGAACCAGTGTTTGCCGATCTGAACGGCTTCCAAGCTGCCCTGCTGGATCAGCTCATGGACGCGCTGGCGAGACACGCCCAGCATTTCCGCTGCATCGGGAACCGGCTCGACCATCTTTGCCAAACGGCCCAAGTACGTCTGTCGCTGCTCATTGTGCATGATGTTTCTCCTGCCGACATCATAGCACAGCCCTTGTCGCGTGTCAAGGGATGATTGTCTGCTTGCACCCGGTTAATAATTCTTCCATCATACCAGCAAAAATAGTAGACTCGCGCAGGTAGACAAAAACCGCCGAACCGAACAGTCGGAACACGGTCCATCGGCAGAAATGGTAGTCAAATGTTTGGGGCCGATAATGAGCGCTATGCGGGATTACAGGCTTTGGGCGGCGTGTCTACTATTCCGGGCCATCGTGTCTACACGAGTTTGAGCTGACAGATTTGAGCTTGCGGGCCGGTCCTACCCCGGCTTTTGCTGGTCAGATGCAAAGTCTCTTTAAAGTCTCTTTGCATAGAGCGGGTACGCCGCCCCTTGCATAGAGCGGGTACGCCGCCCCTTGCATAGAGCGGGTACGCCGCCCCAACCGCGTGTCATCTCGCCACGCCGCCGCAAGAATA
>CBDIDS010000002.1:0-24958 GCA_965277885.1 Capsulimonadaceae bacterium
GTCGTGCAAACCCTCAACCGCAAGACATTCACCACGACGACGGGCTTGCTCGGCGTCGGTGAAGAGCTTTCGCAGGCTCTCAATCCTCTGCCGGGCGATAAGCCGGCAGCGCCAGGAGGCGCATCCTAAATGCCCGTTACCTCTGCTGATATTCCTGGCCTGCTACTTGCCGGGTTAAAGACAGCTTTTTTTGACACCTTCACCGAGCAGCCTAGCAACTGGCGCATGATCACCACGATGATCCCCAGCGAGAAAGACACCGAGCATTACGCCTGGCTCGGCGCGACCCCCGGTGTGCAGGAATTCCTCGATGAGCGGCGCGTCGGCGATTTCAGCGAATATGATTATTTCATCAAAAACCGCACCTGGGAAAGCACCGTCGCGGTGGACCGGGCGGCGATTGAAGATGACCAGTACGGCCAGATCGCGCTGCGGGTCAAGCAGATGGCAATGAGCGCCACCAGCGCCATTGACATTCTCGCATTCGGGGCGCTTGAAGGCGGTGCGGTCAATCCCTGCTACGACGGCCTGCCGCTGTTCTCGGCCAATCATCCGCTGGGCAAGAATGCGGGTCTGCCGGCAGGCGTCCCGCCGACGCAGTCAAACATCGGCAGCCAGACCCTCAGCGCGGCCGCCTTGCAGGATGCGATTACCGGCATGATGCGGACCCGCAATGATCAGGGCCGTCCGATGGGCGTCATCCCGGATACGCTGGTCGTGCCGCCGGAGCTTTACTGGGAAGCGTCGCAGCTTTTGAACTCGGCGTTCTTCCCTGATCCGCCGCCGATCGGCACGCAGAATCTGGCGATGAACCCGCTCAAGGGGCTGCTCGTACCGGTGGTGTCGCCGTTCCTGAACTCGCCGTCGAACTGGTATCTGCTGGACACCAAGCGGGCGGTCAAGGCGATCATCTTGCAGATGCGGAAGGACTTCGAGTTCGACGCTTTGGAGCAGAACAGCGAAACGGGGTTCCTGCGCGATGAGTTCTTCTACGGCGTCCGCGCCCGCTACAACGCGGGGTATGGCGACTGGCGCTCGGCGTATGCGTCGATTGTGCCGTAGAGGTAGAGCATGATTCTGATCATTCTGCCGGCGGATATCAAGCGGCTCGTCGGCATCTCGTCCGCCGACGTGTCTCAGGACGGCGTGATCGCGTCTCTGCTGCTGGCCGAACAGCCGCCGGCAGAGTACGCGCTTGATCCCGGCATTCTTTCGCGTGTGGTGGTTCCCGGCGTGGATGAGGGCGCTTTGGCGACTCTCACGCTGGGCGTCGCCGAGCAGCTTGCCGGGTCGTTCTTGGCGGGGTTGGGCCGGTTCCCCCACTTCGCCGAGCCGCTGCCGCTGTCTGCGCTGGTGCCGCAGGCGGCGGATGTGCTGGTCGTTGCGGCCAGCGACTTGAAGCGGCTCATTGGCATTGACCCGTCGGACACGTCGCAGGATGTGGCCCTGGCTGCGCTGATCACGGCCGAGCAGCTTGCACGGGAGTATGCTTTGGACCCGTCTGTTTTGGCGGCCGCCGTGTCTGCCGTCGTGCCGAATGCGGGTCTGAGAGCGCTTTTGACTTTAGGCATCGCGGAGCAGATCGCAGGGTCCGCGCTGTCGGAAGCGGGGCGCGTTCCCGGCATTGCCGACGACATTCAGATTTCCTCGCTGCACTTTTCCACCTCGCACGGCGTTTCGCCCGACAAATTAGGGGCCGAACTCACGGCGCTGGGCACGGCGCGGCTGGCTCCCTTCTCGCGGCATATTCGGGCCGAACATGCGTTGAAGCCGGTGCTGAACCAGCCCGATTTGATCAAGCTGGGGGATCAGCTTATGGCGCGGGGTTCGGCGCGGCTGGAACCGTATCGGCGGGCGAAGCGGTCGGCGGCGTCTCAGGCGATCGGGCCGGTTGCGGACGACTATGCGGACTTGGTCCAGACGTCCGCAAGTTCGGTGCTGGCGGGCGCGGATGCGGGTGTGGCCGAGAGCGTGTTCATCGGAGCGTTTTCGGATGCCGGTGATGCGTTCACCCACACGCTGAATGCGGATGGCTTGGAGTTGGACTCGTTTGAGAACGAGGGCGGCATCTACTGGGGGCAGCCTGAGTAATGAGCTACCAGTCTACAATCAGCCGCGCGTTCGCTCGCTATGGCTATGACCAGACCATCATTGTCGGCGGCACCAATTACACGGTCCGCGCCCTGATGACCATTCTCGACAGCGCCAGCATCAACACCTTTTTTGACGGCAATGAAGCGGTGGGGCTGACCAAGCCGGGGATGCTGCTGTTCGTACCGGGCAATGATCCCAATGCGGACAAGCTGGAGAATGCGACTTTCTTCAGCACGATGTTCGGCAACGGCACGACGCGCCCGGCACAAACGGGCTTTATCGTCCGCAAAATTGAGGCGGTGCGGATTGCCGGGACGGTGATTGTCTATATTTGTGCGTGCGATTAAGGAAATTTACTGAGGAAAAACCATGCAAGCTGCTCCGACACTTCCTGCCCTGAATACGAATCATCTTCTGCCGCCGTCGCCATCGTTCGCCTGGCCGACCGCGCCGCTGAACGTGCGCCGTCTGTATGCCTATCTGGATCGGTGCGTGTCTGCCGGCATTCGCTATGGCCTGGGCGAAAAGGCCGATAACCCCGCTGCGTTCCTGCCCGACTATCAGTTCATTGACTGCTCCGGCTGGGTGCGGGCGGCGATCGCGGTGGCGACCGGCGGGCGGCTGCTCCTTCCCGACGGCTCGGTGAACCAGCATGAGTGGTGCGCGGCGAAGGGCCTGAAAAAGAGCAATCAAGCCGCGCTGCTGCTGCTCGACGGCTTGACGCGGATCGCGTTTCTGGTGCCGACGCCGGACCACGAGATCGGGCATGTGTTTCTGTGCCGCAATGGGCGGACCCTGGAAAGCTGGGGCGGTCATGGGCCGGGGTCGCGGTGGGTGATCACGCACATCAGCGAGGGGATTTTGCAGAAGTGCGCCGGCGCGGTTTATGTGCTGGCAGGAAACCGCTAACCGATGGACCTCAACGCTCTGAACCCGTTCCGTGGCATCAAAGCCTGGGGCGCATACAAGCAGCCGAAGATCGTCCAGGGCAAAGCGCCGCTGGCGGAAACGGCTCCCGCCTATGGCTACACGTCGCTGGTCGGTCTGCTTCAGCCTGTCCACCTGGCCGGGGACCTGCCGCCCGGCGCACAAGGGTTCACGACCTACCGGCGGATGCAGAACGACCCGCAGGTGAAGGCGTGTCTGTCCACCAAGAAGTTCGCGGTGCTGTCGCGCGGCTGGGAAGTGCATCCGTTCGATGCGTCGCCCGACGCTTTAGCGGTCGCCGAGTTCTGCCGCTGGACGCTGGCCGATATGCGCGGCTCCGTCCTGGACAACCTGTTTTCGGTGATGGATGCGCTGGCCCTGGGCGTCAGCGTGACCGAGATCAACTACAAAGTCATTGACGACGGGCCACACACGGGGCGGATCGGCATCGCGTCCCTGAAGGCGAAGAACCCGGAGATCTTCTTTTTCGACGTTGACTCGTTTCTCAATCTCCATGCGCTGCGGATCGCCGGCGGCGAGCTGCTGCCCCCCGACAAGTTCCTGATCTACTCGTACCAGCCCCAATATGAGAACCCGCTGGGGTCGTCCGACCTGCGGGCCGCGTATCGCTCGTGGATGATCAAAGAGCAGTTGTTGAACTGGTGGGCGAAGTACCTGGAAAAGTTCGGGATGCCGACGGTGCTGGGGAAGTACGACCCGAAGGCGGGATACTCGACCACCGAGCAGCGCAGCTTTCTGAGGTCGCTGATGCAGGTGCATAACGAGACGGCGCTGGCGCTGCCCTCGGATATGGAAGTGTCTTTGCTGGAAGCGACCCGCACGAACGACACCGGCTTTGATGAGGCGGTCGCGTACATGGACCGCAGTATCGCCAAGAGCATCCTGGGCGAAACGCTGACGGCGGACAGCAGCGCTCACGGCTCGACCTACGGGCTGGGCCAGGTGCATATGGACGTGCTGAGTTTCTACTTGCAGAAGCTTCAGCGGGACCTGGAAGAAACGGTGATGACCGAGCAGCTTTTGGCGCGGCTGGTCAAGTACAACTATCCGCCGGGAACGCCCTGCCCGACGTTCCGCCTGGGCAAGATTGACGACGGCAAGCTGCAGACGGCCACGGCCTTGATTGCAGCGCTGATCACGGGCGGCGTGGTGTCGCCGGACGAGTCTTGGATACGCGGCTATTTAGGTATCCCAGCGGCGGAGCAATCCGGTTTAGCATAAAAATCTGGTAGCGCAGCATAGTAGACATGCTTCGTAGCTCACTCGTAGGAAGCAATAATCACGCATAGCAGCCATTATCGGCCCCAAACATTTGACTACCATTTCTGCCGAGTGACGGCGCGGCGGCTGTTCGGTTCCCCCGGTTTTGTCTACCTGCGCGAGTCTACTATTTTTGCTGGTATGATGGAAGAATTATTAACCGGGTGCAAGCAGACAATCATCCCTTGACACGCGACAAGGGCTGTGCTATGATGTCGGCAGGAGAAACATCATGCACAATGAGCAGCGACAGACGTACTTGGGCCGTTTGGCAAAGATGGTCGAGCCGGTTCCCGATGCAGCGGAAATGCTCGGCGTCAGTCGCCAGCGCGTCCATGAGCTGATCCAGCAGGGCAGCTTGGAAGCCGTTCAGATCGGCAAACACTGGTTCGTCAGTTCCCTCAGCTTGCAGGAGCGCATCGACGCCCGGCGTGTGCCTGCCTAATTTTTTGGCGTCGGAGATTCCCCACTTGACCGCAGTACCACGCCCGACGGCCACGCCCGACGGCCACGCCCGACAAAAACCGGGCGCAAGTCTGGCCGGGTCCTCATTGACCCGCGCCCGGTTTTTGCCGCCGCGCTGGTGCGCGATCTTCTGACAACCGAAGCCACTTCAAAAGAGCGAACGCCCTCCAGGCTGGACCCCCGGAGAGCGTTTTTAACACCGACCGCGCCGCAGGAGGGCGCGATTTATGCTGCACGTCTTATTATTCCACAGCCGTCTCCCGGCTGTCAACACCTTCCCACGTCTTAGCCTACAAAAATCAGTGTCCGGTCAAGTGTCCGGTCAAGTGTCCGGTCAAGTGTCCGGTCAAGTGTCCGGTCAAGTGTCCGGTCAAGTGTCCGGACACTGTCCGGTCATTGTCCGGTCAAGTGTCCGTAATCAGAAATCGGGGGTATCCGCGTGAGTGATCCCTGCCTTCCACTGCCAGATGGCATGAGCTACGATTTCGATCTGCCCGAAGTTGCCGACACCGACGCTGAAATCTGGCTCCGCTGGCCCCCGAATGATTTCCAGTGCGTCCGTGTCGTCTCCGACCGCTCAATCAAGTACGTCGGCCACTGGGTCGCCAAGTCGCGCACCTTCCGCCGCTGCACCAAGCCCAAAGATGCCGGCATCCCCAATCACTGCCCGTACTGTCCGCGCCCGGCGGCCGCTCTGCCTGGCGGGAAGCCGATCGCGGGGAAAGCCGAGACGCGGCACCTGCTGGCGGTGGAACTGCCGAACGGCGAGCAGCGCATTTGGGAATTCTCGGATGCGGTCGCGCGGCAGCTTGGCGTGATCACCGGCTACCGGCGCATCGGCGGCATGGAAATCCGCGACCGCGAGCTTTTGGGGCTGCGGCTGGTGCTGCACCGGGAGCCGCCGCGCCCAAATGGAATGGTGATCGCGGCGCTCGACCCGGACCCGGAAGCCTGGGGCAGCCTGCCGGCGGCGCTCGACGTGGCGGGCCTGGTCGCGCAGACGTGGCAGCGGGCGGCGATTTTGGACGGCAAAGCTCCGACGCTTCCGCTCTGAAATCTGAAACAGGCGAGGCTTTCGACATTTTCATCTTGTCGGTCTGCCGACGCATCACGGCGGCGCGTCAGCGCATCAATTCAGGATCGGAGCGAAGCGACCCCTTCCCTCCGGTCCTGTTTGCCGTCTTCGGCAAGAAGAAGAACAAGCATAAGACAAGCCCAAGATGGAGAATAATGCCAGTGCAAGCAGAGAGGCTTTTTGAGGTCAAGTTAAAAGCAGAAGAAGAAGTAACAAGAAAAGAACAAGAATAAGAACAAGCAGGAAAGCTTGCCGCAAGTCAAAAGCTTGCCCCAAGCTGGGCGCAAGAATCTTACGCGCGTAAGCTCTTACGCATGCGCGAGTCTTACGCGCCCGCGCTTGCGGGTAAATCATAACAGGAAACAGCGGCACAAGCTATCACAAAAGCCGCCGGAAGTCGTGTAAAGTATCACCGAGCTATAACATTCTTGCGGTTTGCCTGCTTGTGTGCTAAGATAGCGGTCTAGCCTGCATTTCGGGGCTGCTTTTCGCCGAGTATTCGTGTGAGGCACCGGATTGGAGCAGGTATGTTGTCACAGGAGGGAACCACCGGCCTGACGGTGGACGAGAAGGAGTGGATCGTCGCCGGCATGGCCTGGGTGGGCCTGCGGCGCTGGATGTGCGGGGCGGCGGAAGCGGAGACGGCGCGGGTCTGGTTTGAGGCGCAGATGGACCAGCGGTTTGCGGCGCGGGGGGCGCTGCGCCATATCACGGACGACATGGCGCGGCTGGAAGCGCAATACGGGCGGCTGGCGCACATGGCCGCGAATGGGTTGGTGCCGGCACCTTGACTCTCGTACCTGAATCCTAGTACCAGTGTCGCTGCCAGAATGTGCGTAAACGGCTCAGAATTGGCTCTGTGGGTGGTTTTAGGCCCTCTCCGCCGCGTCCGTCCGACTCCGGGGCGCTGTAGGGCGGTTCTCCGGGGCTTTCTGTAGATACTGAGGCATCGGGAACCTGGGTATTAGTGGGAGCAGAGAGCAGGCGCAAGGTCTGCTCTCTGGCAAGCGCTTCCGTAAGTCGCTGCGACTGTCCGCGCTCATGCTCCAACGCCGCCTGAAGGTCGCAAATCCGCGCGGCTTGTTCGCTGATAACCCGTTCCAAAGCGTCGCGCTGGGCGGTCATAGCAAGCTGCAACGGAACCTGAAAAGTCTGGCTTTGAGGTTCGTTTTTCTCAGGCTCTACAGGGGTTTCAGCGTGCGGCTCAGGCTGTCCGGTCATGTGTCCGGACAGGTGTCCGGACACAAGGTTTTCGAGTAAATCCAGCCGGATCAGGGCGCGGCTCCGGCCTGGCGTGGTCTCCTCCTGCCGTCGCCCGTCTGCCGACAGCTTGTCGGCCCAGCGCCGGGCCTGGCGCTCGACCAGGCCCAGCCGTTTGGCGGCTTCTGCGATTGTGATCCACTCAAAGGGTTCAAGCGACATCCGGCAATTCCCGTGCGAGGTCCGCCAGGCTGCTGAGAACCCGCCAGTAGCAGCCGTACTCTGCCGCGCCAACGCTGCCCGTCTCGGCCACCAGCCGCGCCAAGCTGTTGAGTACCAGCGTCAGCCCTTGCTCGGCAACCAGGGCGCTCAGGGCGCACTCGGTTTCGTTCTCGCTTTGCGATCTGTTCATTTGTTCGCCTCATCTTCTCCAAACAGCACCCGCGCCGGCAGTGCGTCCCGGACCGCCTCGCAAGCGCCGCACCCGCCGACCGCACGGCATCCGTAGGCATCCCCGCAGGCATGGCAGAACTGGTGTGCGATTGCCGCCGGCAGATCTTCGACTGGCGCGGCCTCGGCATCGCCGATCAGCATCTCGGCCGCATGGTCGGCGCGGCGCTGGTGCCGGGCGCGGATGTCGTCGCACTCCTGAGCGATTTTCCGCAGCTCGTCTTCCCGGCCCCAGCTTGTCAGAATGTCGGAGACGCTGCGGCTGATGGCCTGGATCAGCGTCGGCGGGGCGTCGTCGGAAAAGTGAAATGCGATTTCGACACCGACCGCGACATCCGGCATTCCCTCTGGCTGGGCGCGTCCGACGATGGTAAACTTGTTCATTTTTCTGCTCCTGTGTACGGCTCCAACAGTGCCAGCACGTCGGCCTGGTCAATCAAGATGGTCTGCCGCCCGCCGTCCGCTGCGCCCCGGAGCCGCTTGGCCGGAAGCTCGCCGGACCGGATGCGCCGGCGAATGGTGTCCACCGAAACACTGAGCATTTTGGCAGCGTCTTCCATGCGGATAAACTGCGACTGCCGGAGTCCACCCCGCTCCGGTCCTCCGAGGGGCAGGGTTGCTGCCTTTTCCGTGGTCACGCCGGAGCCGGCCTGGGCCGAGCGCATGACCTGTTCGGTGCTGACGCCGGCTGCCAGTGCCGGCAGGTTCTTGACGGCCTCGCTGGCCGGGCAGCTTGCGTGGATGACTTCGCCGCTCGGCAGGCTCTTCCAAGTGTCTTTGAGGCGGTTCACCGGCTGGAAGCACCGGGCGCAGGTCTTTACGAGAGTGTCTTCTTTCTGAGGACTTGTATTCATGGTCTACTTTCTGTGAAGAGAAGAATGAGCGCCGGGCGCGGCTCCCGCCGCGCCGGCGGGTCGTCATTCTGTGCTGTATCGCTCCAACTCAAATCGCGCCTGGGCCTCTGACCGGAGCATTCGCACCTCACCGACCAGGGCCAGCAGCGCCGACGCCACCGCGACCCCGGCGAGCGCGGGGACATCCTCCGCCGAAGCGCCGTTCTGCCGAATCATCATCAGAAACGGGTCGAGTTCCCGCAGCGCTTCCCGCGCATTTTTTTCATCTTCGTAGCCCATCGTCGTCCTCCCGCCCCGTTTTCGGGGACTTTTCATAATAATATGCTTGCTTGCCTGCGGGGGCGCGGCGGCGAAGCCGCGCCCCCCTTTCCCTACTCTGCCGGCACTTTCAGGCCGATAGCCTGCGCCCACCACTGGGCATCCCTGCCGGTCGCCGGCACCGGCGGCAACTCCACTTCCGGCACGGAAACCGCTTCCTGAACCTCATAGCCCGCGACCGACAGCCCCGGCAGCAGGCCGGTTTCGGCAAGCTCCGCCGCCAGATCGCGAAGCTCGGTGAGCAACTGGACGCCGTGCAGGCGGTCCCGGCACTCATGCTGGATGACCGGCACGACCGCGCCGGTGGCGGCGCTGAGGGCCGAAACGGTGACGATGAACCGGGACGGAATGAACGCAACTTTAGCCATGATTTTCCCTCCGAAGAAGGACGGGGGCGCTGCCGCCCCCGCCCGAACTACTCGCAAGCGCCCGCGAGCTGGTCCTGATAGCTGTCTACATCGGCCTGAGAAGGCGCTTCGACCGCCCAGCCCTTTGCGCGGCGGAACGTCTCGGCCTCGGTTTCCACGGCGGCTTTGGCTCCGGCGCGGCCTGCGACATGCGCCGCCAGCGCGAGCATGTGCTTACATTTCCGCATCTCCCCCTTCTGGCCGACGCGCATAAGCCCGTCCGGGCAGGAGCAGGAGCGGACATAGACGCCGCCCGTGCCGCAGGCCAGATGGTCAAACTCGCAGGCCGCTTCGATGACATAGGCCATGCCGCCCGGTTTCTGGTACTCGAACTGGCAGTTCAGCCACATGCCGCCCCCGCGCACAGGGCGGAAGCCGGTCATGCGGGCCAGGCGGAAGAAAAGCGGCTGAACCTCGCCCGCTTTGAGCGGGAGGATGCCGGGGCCGACCAGCGTGGCGAGCGATTTGTAGCCCTCGCGGCTGGCCTGAAACTCCGGCGCGGACGCACCGGCGGGGACTTGCGCTTTGGGCGCGGACTGTGCTAAAATGGACATCTGTAACTCCTCTGCCGGAAGGCGGGGGATTTGCCGGGGCGGGGGCCTAATCCCGCTCCGGCGACGCTTTCCGACACTGATAGTATACCCCAGATTGCTACCTTTTGCAACCTTTAGCGGCATTTATTTTGCTGGCTATCGGCCCCAGCGCTGCCTAAGATTTGAAGCGCTGCCACGCCCACAGCGCCGCCAGCCCCAGCCCGATGCCGACATCCTGCCAGCCGAGGCGCTGATCCGGGCGCGACAAGAGCGACTGGACCCACGCGCCCCCCAGCGCGGCCACGGCGGACCCGGTCCCGCGCCGCACATGATGCTGCAATGATTTCCGCGACATACTTCCCACCCCCTACGCGCTGCTAAGTGAGACAGCACGCACCCCGCCGGCTGGTGCTGCCTCGCGCACGCACGCGCGTAGGGATTTCGGCGGCTGGATGACACGCCCGGCACAAGCTGGCAGATGGCCGCCGCGCCAGGCCCACGCCGGGCGGGGGCGGCGGCGAAGCCGCCCGCCCCCTACGACAAGAAAAAGGAGCCTTTCGGCTCCCCTAACTCCCCTCTTCTTCCAACTCCAACCACCACTTCAACACATCCCCATGACAGGCCAAAGGACTACAAAAACACATCAACTTTTCCCCCTCCAACTTCCAAACCTCCCGGCGGAACGCCGGATCACCCACTTTTTCCAGGAACCAGGCCCGATATTTTTCAATCACCTGTTCCCGGTTTCCATCTACTCCGAGGACGAACGGATTTCCGAACACCGAACCCCTCCCGATATAAACACCCTTCCCCCCCAACTTTTTATTCACCACTTCCACCACTTTTCACCACCTTCTTCTTCCTAAACCCCAATCCCCCCACCCCATAACCCACCAACATCTTCCGTGGAGACGCTGAAAAAAAAGAGCGCAACGACGGCGGAAATCTATTTTTCATCAACAGTAAAAAACTGAACCTTAGAAAAAAGAAAAATAGATTTCCGCCATTCTTGCGCTCTTTTTTAGCCATTCCTATGGCGGTTCAGCGGCTACACTCTTCCTGTTGGTGGGTTGTGTGGGTGGGGGGTAAAACCTTAGAAAATTCTGCTATCTGTCTGAACGCAGTGAAGCAGGAGCAACTTTGTCACTCTGGATCATCAACCTGCACGGCACTTGAGCATGGGCGGAGCAAAAAATGGGGATCGTAAGGCTGCTTTGAGCCGTCGCCCATTTTTTGATCTGACCGGCGACTCTACTCTGGATAACGACCGCTCTGCCGAAGGCCAGGCCCCTGCCGGGGAGAGTGCCGACGCAGAGCCAATCTCGCGCAGTGAACGGAGGGCGGCGTCGAGCGGCGGCAGGTTTCTTCTTGGCTTTAGCCCTTGTTAGAAACCTGCCGCCGCCGAGCCGCCCGGAGTGAACGAAGCCCCCCTTGCACAGCATCACGCCCGGAGTCCGTCTTGCGGCCCTCCGCCAATGCAGAGGATCAGCCGCTTCAAAAGCGCCGGAACAGGGGCAGGCGCTGGCTTTGAGGGGGAAGAAGGGCGCGACGCGAGAAACGAGGCTTCCGAACTGACCGCAGCCAAAGCGCCTTTCTTCCCCCTTCCGCACAGCAGCGCCGCCCCTGTTCCGGCGCTTTTGTCCTGCGCGGCGCGAAACCCTAGCATTTTGGCATGGTTTATGCAGGGAAGCATAGCATTACACCACGGAGGGACACTCCCCATGCTCGTACTCACCCGCAAGCTCAACCAGACCATCATCATCACGGACCCTAATTCTGGGGAACCGATTGCCGTCACCGTGACCGAGATCCGGCCCGACAGTGTCCGCCTGGGCATCGCCGCGCCCGCCCATGTTGTTGTAGATCGCGCGGAAGTGGCCGCTCAAAAAGCTGAGGCAGGATGCCGCAAGCTCTAGCGGAGTTTGCGGCGGCTGGTGCAGCACTGGCTACCCGGAGGGTGATCCGTCCCGCTACAATTACCATCTGACTGCTCCCCTGCCCCGCGCCTATAATCTCACATCGGGAGGCCCGGAAAGCTGGGCGAACATGTGGCGAACAATTCAGGAGCGCGTCGAAAGCGCCGAGCGGCGGCTGGCCATGGCGGCCGACGTGTGGGGCTGGCATCCGCATCAGCACCAGCGGTCGCTCTTTTGTGCGCCGTCGCAGGTGACGGTCGCGGCTTGCGGCCGGCGCTGGGGCAAGACGGAATGCCTCTCGCATGACGTGATCACGCTGGCGCTCGATGAGCTTGCGGCTGGCCGGGACTGCCGGCAGCTTGTCGTGGCTCCCTCGGACAACCAGGCGCGGCTGATCGGCGGCGAAGTGCTGCGGCTGGTGCTGAAGGCTCAGGACGACGCCGAGGCAGGATGCCGCAGTGCGGCCGACATCATGCAGGGCGTTCTGCTGGCGGTCCGGCAGCGGCCCGCGCTTTCGCTGACGCTTTCGCATCCGGATCATCCCGACGCCGTGGTGACGTGCCTGTTTCGCACGGCCGGGCGCGACGGCCGTTCTCTGCGCGGCTTGTTTGCTCACCGGATCATCGGCGATGAAGCGGCCTACATCCCGGACAGCGTCCTGAACGAAGTGCTGATGCCCATGCTGCTCGACAAGGGCGGCGACTACCTGCTGGCGTCGTCGCCGTCGGGCAAGCGGTCGGCGTACTACCGGCTGTTTGCGAAGGCTGTTTCAGGGTCGGAAGATGACCATGGGATCACTTACTCGGCGCACCAGTTCCCGACGTCGGGCAATCCCCATTTGGATCTCGCCTATCTCAACTCCCAGCGCGAAGAGATGGGCGATACCATGTTTTCGCAGGAATATGAAGCACAATTTTTAGATGTCGGCGGCGCGGTGTTTCGGGAGGATGATATTGACGCGGCGGTGCAGTCGGATGAGCGTGTGAATGCGGCGGATGGCTTTTTGTTATCGGAACCAGTGGACGGGCGCATCTACAGCATCGGCGTGGACTGGGGGCGCAAGCTCGACTTTACGGTGGTGTCGGTTTTGGACTGCACGGAGCCGACGGCGCGGCTGGTGGGGCTGTGGCGGTGGCAGGGAACGGGCTGGGAAGCGCAGATCGTGCTGGTGGCGGACTTGGTGGCGAAGTTCCGCCCGTGGGCCGTCCTGGGCGACGGCAGCGGCATTGGGGACACGCTGACGGAGCGGCTGCGGTCGGCCATTCGCGCGGCGGTTCCCGACGGCGATCACGTCCCGCCGTTCGACGTGTTCCTGTTCACCGGGGACAGCAAGCAGAGCCTGGTCGACAAGCTGAACCTGCGGCTTTCGTCGCGGACATTGGCGTATCCGGCGCATCGGGTGCTGCTGTCGGAGCTGCGTTCGTTTGAGTATCTCGGCTCGGCGGGAAGCAGCGGGCGGACCCGGATGGGCGCGTCAGGGCGCGGCCATGACGACGTGGTGATGTCGCTGGCGCTGGCGGTGTATGCGGCTCCGGCCTGTGCGCCGGCGGCGTTGTCGTCGCGGCTGCTGCTGGGGTCTCAGTTTGGGGGGTCCAATCGGTCGGCGTAGGTCTGCCGAGTATCGTGATCCGCTTCGTATCCCATGCTGATGGTGATGTCAATCGCGCTGCCCGGCTCGCAGATCTGGCCGCGCAGTTCTTCAACGAGCTTCTCGACTTCGCGCCGACTGGGGCCGCTGTTGGCGGGATGCCGAAACGCGAGCTGGCACTGGCTGATCAGCATGTAGGCCAGCAGGCGCGGCATCTCTAGTTCGAGGTGAGGGCGCGTGTCCATCTCGTTCAATTCCTCAATCACAAGGTCTTCAAGCTGCTTCATGCCGCTCATTTTACTCTAAAAACGGCCGCTTTTCCGCTCCCTTGTCCGCCGACAAGGGAGCTTATTTTTTTATTTTTCCGACAGTAGAAATACCTGCCGGGCGGTACTCATTTTCAATGTGCCTCCCGCCGCTCGGTAGGCTCTGCCACTAGTCAGCATACTAGGAACCAACACGCTCCGGGGGGCGGTGTGGGCAACGCGACGGCTCTACGACCTTTGGGAGAGGGTGACGGGAACGCGCTTGCTGGTTGGACCTGACCTATCAGGAAATCCCCCTATCTGTTTCCATAAGGAGAAACCTATGGCTGCTTTGACAGCTCCCTACGACCCGCACCCGAAAGACGGCGAGCTGATCGCCTATCCGGTTGCGGCGAACACAACGATTTTCAAGGGCGCTCTGGTCGAGATCGTGAATGGCTTGGCCCAGCCTGCCGCCGACACGGCCGGCGCGGCGTTTGCGGGCGTGGCCCACGAAACCAAAGTGAACACGGCGGCGACTATTTTGCCGGGCGGCGCCGGCGCGGCTGGCGCGGCGGGGGCGCTTCATATCCGGGTCCACAAGACCGGGTCCCTGATCTACAACAAAGCGGGCGCGGCGGCGGCGGACATCGGCAAACAGGCGTTCATCGTGGATGACAACACGGTCTCGACGGCGGCGACGGCGAATAATGTGCCGTGCGGGTTTGTCGTGGAAGTGACCGACGCGGCCCATGTGCGGGTGCGAATCAACAGGAGCGTGCAATGAGTTCAGAACCAAATTTGATGTTCGCCGAGCTTGGCGATCTGCGCCGCTCCAACCGGATTTTGTTGGGCTTGGCTGCGGTCGGTCAGCCCGATTGGAACAAATCGGAACGATACTTGATGCTGGCCGGCCCGGACACATTCACGCTGGGCGACTCTTCCGGTGACCGCGAGGCGATCCTGCTGGAATGCTGTGATCTGGCGGACAAGAAATTGACGCTGGACGAGGCGGACCTGGATGGGATCGTGTCGCGCTTCGTGGCTCTGAACGCCGCGCCGGTGCCGGTCAAAGTCGAGCATATTGATTCCGTGCTGGACCCGCTCGGCCGTGTGCAGCGCATTTGGCGGGATGGCAAGCGTTTGATGGGCAATCTGGCGTTCGCCCCGGCCATGGCCGACTTCCTGCGGGAGCGTGGGCCGGTCAAATTGTCGTGCGGATTGAAGCGGATGTCGGATGATCTGCGGACCGTCACGCTGACCGAAGTTTCCCTTGTCCTCAAACCCCGGATCGCGTCGGCGTGCCTGCTGTCGGATGATGAGCAGTCGGAACTCTTGCGGCTGCGTATTCAGGTCCAGCAGCAGAAAGTGGATGCTCAGGTGGTTTCTCTCAAATTGGCGGGGAAGATCGTGCCGGCCACGGAAGCGGCCGCGCGTGTGCTTTTAATGGCCGACGATCATTCGCAGATCACCTTAGCCGATGGGAACAGCTTGGCGGTCGCTGAGGCGTTCGCCGCTTTCCTGGCCGCACAGCCGCCGCTTGTGGTGCTTTCGGAGCTGAAGGATCTCACCGCTTTGAGCGTGTCCAGTACTGCCGATGGCAACGGGGCGACCGAGCTGACCGTAGACCAGCGCGAGTTTTTGGAGAAGTCGCTGGGCGTCAACGCAGACCATGCGGCCGCCATGATGAGCGGCGACAAGAAGACGCCGTCGGCGATGATGCACGCTCCGGCGCGAAAAGTCACTGTGACCGACACCCATCGGACCACCGAAACACGGAAGGGAATGTAAATGTCCGCTTATTTGACAACCCAAAACCTCATACTGGCGGGCGTGTTCGCCCATCTCTTTCTCGCCCTCTCGCGCTCGATCTGGAAACGCCCGGCGCAGCAGGCGCAGATCAACGCGATTGAAAGCAAAGTCGACTCGACGGTTTCCACCGTGCAGCAGATTTTGCCGGTCGTGCAAACCCTCAACCGCAAGACATTCACCACGACGACGGGCTTGCTCGGCGTCGGTGAAGAGCTTTCGCAGGCTCTCAATCCTCTGCCGGGCGATAAGCCGGCAGCGCCAGGAGGCGCATCCTAAATGCCCGTTACCTCTGCTGATATTCCTGGCCTGCTACTTGCCGGGTTAAAGACAGCTTTTTTTGACACCTTCACCGAGCAGCCTAGCAACTGGCGCATGATCACCACGATGATCCCCAGCGAGAAAGACACCGAGCATTACGCCTGGCTCGGCGCGACCCCCGGTGTGCAGGAATTCCTCGATGAGCGGCGCGTCGGCGATTTCAGCGAATATGATTATTTCATCAAAAACCGCACCTGGGAAAGCACCGTCGCGGTGGACCGGGCGGCGATTGAAGATGACCAGTACGGCCAGATCGCGCTGCGGGTCAAGCAGATGGCAATGAGCGCCACCAGCGCCATTGACATTCTCGCATTCGGGGCGCTTGAAGGCGGTGCGGTCAATCCCTGCTACGACGGCCTGCCGCTGTTCTCGGCCAATCATCCGCTGGGCAAGAATGCGGGTCTGCCGGCAGGCGTCCCGCCGACGCAGTCAAACATCGGCAGCCAGACCCTCAGCGCGGCCGCCTTGCAGGATGCGATTACCGGCATGATGCGGACCCGCAATGATCAGGGCCGTCCGATGGGCGTCATCCCGGATACGCTGGTCGTGCCGCCGGAGCTTTACTGGGAAGCGTCGCAGCTTTTGAACTCGGCGTTCTTCCCTGATCCGCCGCCGATCGGCACGCAGAATCTGGCGATGAACCCGCTCAAGGGGCTGCTCGTACCGGTGGTGTCGCCGTTCCTGAACTCGCCGTCGAACTGGTATCTGCTGGACACCAAGCGGGCGGTCAAGGCGATCATCTTGCAGATGCGGAAGGACTTCGAGTTCGACGCTTTGGAGCAGAACAGCGAAACGGGGTTCCTGCGCGATGAGTTCTTCTACGGCGTCCGCGCCCGCTACAACGCGGGGTATGGCGACTGGCGCTCGGCGTATGCGTCGATTGTGCCGTAGAGGTAGAGCATGATTCTGATCATTCTGCCGGCGGATATCAAGCGGCTCGTCGGCATCTCGTCCGCCGACGTGTCTCAGGACGGCGTGATCGCGTCTCTGCTGCTGGCCGAACAGCCGCCGGCAGAGTACGCGCTTGATCCCGGCATTCTTTCGCGTGTGGTGGTTCCCGGCGTGGATGAGGGCGCTTTGGCGACTCTCACGCTGGGCGTCGCCGAGCAGCTTGCCGGGTCGTTCTTGGCGGGGTTGGGCCGGTTCCCCCACTTCGCCGAGCCGCTGCCGCTGTCTGCGCTGGTGCCGCAGGCGGCGGATGTGCTGGTCGTTGCGGCCAGCGACTTGAAGCGGCTCATTGGCATTGACCCGTCGGACACGTCGCAGGATGTGGCCCTGGCTGCGCTGATCACGGCCGAGCAGCTTGCACGGGAGTATGCTTTGGACCCGTCTGTTTTGGCGGCCGCCGTGTCTGCCGTCGTGCCGAATGCGGGTCTGAGAGCGCTTTTGACTTTAGGCATCGCGGAGCAGATCGCAGGGTCCGCGCTGTCGGAAGCGGGGCGCGTTCCCGGCATTGCCGACGACATTCAGATTTCCTCGCTGCACTTTTCCACCTCGCACGGCGTTTCGCCCGACAAATTAGGGGCCGAACTCACGGCGCTGGGCACGGCGCGGCTGGCTCCCTTCTCGCGGCATATTCGGGCCGAACATGCGTTGAAGCCGGTGCTGAACCAGCCCGATTTGATCAAGCTGGGGGATCAGCTTATGGCGCGGGGTTCGGCGCGGCTGGAACCGTATCGGCGGGCGAAGCGGTCGGCGGCGTCTCAGGCGATCGGGCCGGTTGCGGACGACTATGCGGACTTGGTCCAGACGTCCGCAAGTTCGGTGCTGGCGGGCGCGGATGCGGGTGTGGCCGAGAGCGTGTTCATCGGAGCGTTTTCGGATGCCGGTGATGCGTTCACCCACACGCTGAATGCGGATGGCTTGGAGTTGGACTCGTTTGAGAACGAGGGCGGCATCTACTGGGGGCAGCCTGAGTAATGAGCTACCAGTCTACAATCAGCCGCGCGTTCGCTCGCTATGGCTATGACCAGACCATCATTGTCGGCGGCACCAATTACACGGTCCGCGCCCTGATGACCATTCTCGACAGCGCCAGCATCAACACCTTTTTTGACGGCAATGAAGCGGTGGGGCTGACCAAGCCGGGGATGCTGCTGTTCGTACCGGGCAATGATCCCAATGCGGACAAGCTGGAGAATGCGACTTTCTTCAGCACGATGTTCGGCAACGGCACGACGCGCCCGGCACAAACGGGCTTTATCGTCCGCAAAATTGAGGCGGTGCGGATTGCCGGGACGGTGATTGTCTATATTTGTGCGTGCGATTAAGGAAATTTACTGAGGAAAAACCATGCAAGCTGCTCCGACACTTCCTGCCCTGAATACGAATCATCTTCTGCCGCCGTCGCCATCGTTCGCCTGGCCGACCGCGCCGCTGAACGTGCGCCGTCTGTATGCCTATCTGGATCGGTGCGTGTCTGCCGGCATTCGCTATGGCCTGGGCGAAAAGGCCGATAACCCCGCTGCGTTCCTGCCCGACTATCAGTTCATTGACTGCTCCGGCTGGGTGCGGGCGGCGATCGCGGTGGCGACCGGCGGGCGGCTGCTCCTTCCCGACGGCTCGGTGAACCAGCATGAGTGGTGCGCGGCGAAGGGCCTGAAAAAGAGCAATCAAGCCGCGCTGCTGCTGCTCGACGGCTTGACGCGGATCGCGTTTCTGGTGCCGACGCCGGACCACGAGATCGGGCATGTGTTTCTGTGCCGCAATGGGCGGACCCTGGAAAGCTGGGGCGGTCATGGGCCGGGGTCGCGGTGGGTGATCACGCACATCAGCGAGGGGATTTTGCAGAAGTGCGCCGGCGCGGTTTATGTGCTGGCAGGAAACCGCTAACCGATGGACCTCAACGCTCTGAACCCGTTCCGTGGCATCAAAGCCTGGGGCGCATACAAGCAGCCGAAGATCGTCCAGGGCAAAGCGCCGCTGGCGGAAACGGCTCCCGCCTATGGCTACACGTCGCTGGTCGGTCTGCTTCAGCCTGTCCACCTGGCCGGGGACCTGCCGCCCGGCGCACAAGGGTTCACGACCTACCGGCGGATGCAGAACGACCCGCAGGTGAAGGCGTGTCTGTCCACCAAGAAGTTCGCGGTGCTGTCGCGCGGCTGGGAAGTGCATCCGTTCGATGCGTCGCCCGACGCTTTAGCGGTCGCCGAGTTCTGCCGCTGGACGCTGGCCGATATGCGCGGCTCCGTCCTGGACAACCTGTTTTCGGTGATGGATGCGCTGGCCCTGGGCGTCAGCGTGACCGAGATCAACTACAAAGTCATTGACGACGGGCCACACACGGGGCGGATCGGCATCGCGTCCCTGAAGGCGAAGAACCCGGAGATCTTCTTTTTCGACGTTGACTCGTTTCTCAATCTCCATGCGCTGCGGATCGCCGGCGGCGAGCTGCTGCCCCCCGACAAGTTCCTGATCTACTCGTACCAGCCCCAATATGAGAACCCGCTGGGGTCGTCCGACCTGCGGGCCGCGTATCGCTCGTGGATGATCAAAGAGCAGTTGTTGAACTGGTGGGCGAAGTACCTGGAAAAGTTCGGGATGCCGACGGTGCTGGGGAAGTACGACCCGAAGGCGGGATACTCGACCACCGAGCAGCGCAGCTTTCTGAGGTCGCTGATGCAGGTGCATAACGAGACGGCGCTGGCGCTGCCCTCGGATATGGAAGTGTCTTTGCTGGAAGCGACCCGCACGAACGACACCGGCTTTGATGAGGCGGTCGCGTACATGGACCGCAGTATCGCCAAGAGCATCCTGGGCGAAACGCTGACGGCGGACAGCAGCGCTCACGGCTCGACCTACGGGCTGGGCCAGGTGCATATGGACGTGCTGAGTTTCTACTTGCAGAAGCTTCAGCGGGACCTGGAAGAAACGGTGATGACCGAGCAGCTTTTGGCGCGGCTGGTCAAGTACAACTATCCGCCGGGAACGCCCTGCCCGACGTTCCGCCTGGGCAAGATTGACGACGGCAAGCTGCAGACGGCCACGGCCTTGATTGCAGCGCTGATCACGGGCGGCGTGGTGTCGCCGGACGAGTCTTGGATACGCGGCTATTTAGGTATCCCAGCGGCGGAGCAATCCGGTTTAGCATAAAAATCTGGTAGCGCAGCATAGTAGACATGCTTCGTAGCTCACTCGTAGGAAGCAATAATCACGCATAGCAGCCATTATCGGCCCCAAACATTTGACTACCATTTCTGCCGAGTGACGGCGCGGCGGCTGTTCGGTTCCCCCGGTTTTGTCTACCTGCGCGAGTCTACTATTTTTGCTGGTATGATGGAAGAATTATTAACCGGGTGCAAGCAGACAATCATCCCTTGACACGCGACAAGGGCTGTGCTATGATGTCGGCAGGAGAAACATCATGCACAATGAGCAGCGACAGACGTACTTGGGCCGTTTGGCAAAGATGGTCGAGCCGGTTCCCGATGCAGCGGAAATGCTCGGCGTCAGTCGCCAGCGCGTCCATGAGCTGATCCAGCAGGGCAGCTTGGAAGCCGTTCAGATCGGCAAACACTGGTTCGTCAGTTCCCTCAGCTTGCAGGAGCGCATCGACGCCCGGCGTGTGCCTGCCTAATTTTTTGGCGTCGGAGATTCCCCACTTGACCGCAGTACCACGCCCGACGGCCACGCCCGACGGCCACGCCCGACAAAAACCGGGCGCAAGTCTGGCCGGGTCCTCATTGACCCGCGCCCGGTTTTTGCCGCCGCGCTGGTGCGCGATCTTCTGACAACCGAAGCCACTTCAAAAGAGCGAACGCCCTCCAGGCTGGACCCCCGGAGAGCGTTTTTAACACCGACCGCGCCGCAGGAGGGCGCGATTTATGCTGCACGTCTTATTATTCCACAGCCGTCTCCCGGCTGTCAACACCTTCCCACGTCTTAGCCTACAAAAATCAGTGTCCGGTCAAGTGTCCGGTCAAGTGTCCGGTCAAGTGTCCGGTCAAGTGTCCGGTCAAGTGTCCGGTCAAGTGTCCGGACACTGTCCGGTCATTGTCCGGTCAAGTGTCCGTAATCAGAAATCGGGGGTATCCGCGTGAGTGATCCCTGCCTTCCACTGCCAGATGGCATGAGCTACGATTTCGATCTGCCCGAAGTTGCCGACACCGACGCTGAAATCTGGCTCCGCTGGCCCCCGAATGATTTCCAGTGCGTCCGTGTCGTCTCCGACCGCTCAATCAAGTACGTCGGCCACTGGGTCGCCAAGTCGCGCACCTTCCGCCGCTGCACCAAGCCCAAAGATGCCGGCATCCCCAATCACTGCCCGTACTGTCCGCGCCCGGCGGCCGCTCTGCCTGGCGGGAAGCCGATCGCGGGGAAAGCCGAGACGCGGCACCTGCTGGCGGTGGAACTGCCGAACGGCGAGCAGCGCATTTGGGAATTCTCGGATGCGGTCGCGCGGCAGCTTGGCGTGATCACCGGCTACCGGCGCATCGGCGGCATGGAAATCCGCGACCGCGAGCTTTTGGGGCTGCGGCTGGTGCTGCACCGGGAGCCGCCGCGCCCAAATGGAATGGTGATCGCGGCGCTCGACCCGGACCCGGAAGCCTGGGGCAGCCTGCCGGCGGCGCTCGACGTGGCGGGCCTGGTCGCGCAGACGTGGCAGCGGGCGGCGATTTTGGACGGCAAAGCTCCGACGCTTCCGCTCTGAAATCTGAAACAGGCGAGGCTTTCGACATTTTCATCTTGTCGGTCTGCCGACGCATCACGGCGGCGCGTCAGCGCATCAATTCAGGATCGGAGCGAAGCGACCCCTTCCCTCCGGTCCTGTTTGCCGTCTTCGGCAAGAAGAAGAACAAGCATAAGACAAGCCCAAGATGGAGAATAATGCCAGTGCAAGCAGAGAGGCTTTTTGAGGTCAAGTTAAAAGCAGAAGAAGAAGTAACAAGAAAAGAACAAGAATAAGAACAAGCAGGAAAGCTTGCCGCAAGTCAAAAGCTTGCCCCAAGCTGGGCGCAAGAATCTTACGCGCGTAAGCTCTTACGCATGCGCGAGTCTTACGCGCCCGCGCTTGCGGGTAAATCATAACAGGAAACAGCGGCACAAGCTATCACAAAAGCCGCCGGAAGTCGTGTAAAGTATCACCGAGCTATAACATTCTTGCGGTTTGCCTGCTTGTGTGCTAAGATAGCGGTCTAGCCTGCATTTCGGGGCTGCTTTTCGCCGAGTATTCGTGTGAGGCACCGGATTGGAGCAGGTATGTTGTCACAGGAGGGAACCACCGGCCTGACGGTGGACGAGAAGGAGTGGATCGTCGCCGGCATGGCCTGGGTGGGCCTGCGGCGCTGGATGTGCGGGGCGGCGGAAGCGGAGACGGCGCGGGTCTGGTTTGAGGCGCAGATGGACCAGCGGTTTGCGGCGCGGGGGGCGCTGCGCCATATCACGGACGACATGGCGCGGCTGGAAGCGCAATACGGGCGGCTGGCGCACATGGCCGCGAATGGGTTGGTGCCGGCACCTTGACTCTCGTACCTGAATCCTAGTACCAGTGTCGCTGCCAGAATGTGCGTAAACGGCTCAGAATTGGCTCTGTGGGTGGTTTTAGGCCCTCTCCGCCGCGTCCGTCCGACTCCGGGGCGCTGTAGGGCGGTTCTCCGGGGCTTTCTGTAGATACTGAGGCATCGGGAACCTGGGTATTAGTGGGAGCAGAGAGCAGGCGCAAGGTCTGCTCTCTGGCAAGCGCTTCCGTAAGTCGCTGCGACTGTCCGCGCTCATGCTCCAACGCCGCCTGAAGGTCGCAAATCCGCGCGGCTTGTTCGCTGATAACCCGTTCCAAAGCGTCGCGCTGGGCGGTCATAGCAAGCTGCAACGGAACCTGAAAAGTCTGGCTTTGAGGTTCGTTTTTCTCAGGCTCTACAGGGGTTTCAGCGTGCGGCTCAGGCTGTCCGGTCATGTGTCCGGACAGGTGTCCGGACACAAGGTTTTCGAGTAAATCCAGCCGGATCAGGGCGCGGCTCCGGCCTGGCGTGGTCTCCTCCTGCCGTCGCCCGTCTGCCGACAGCTTGTCGGCCCAGCGCCGGGCCTGGCGCTCGACCAGGCCCAGCCGTTTGGCGGCTTCTGCGATTGTGATCCACTCAAAGGGTTCAAGCGACATCCGGCAATTCCCGTGCGAGGTCCGCCAGGCTGCTGAGAACCCGCCAGTAGCAGCCGTACTCTGCCGCGCCAACGCTGCCCGTCTCGGCCACCAGCCGCGCCAAGCTGTTGAGTACCAGCGTCAGCCCTTGCTCGGCAACCAGGGCGCTCAGGGCGCACTCGGTTTCGTTCTCGCTTTGCGATCTGTTCATTTGTTCGCCTCATCTTCTCCAAACAGCACCCGCGCCGGCAGTGCGTCCCGGACCGCCTCGCAAGCGCCGCACCCGCCGACCGCACGGCATCCGTAGGCATCCCCGCAGGCATGGCAGAACTGGTGTGCGATTGCCGCCGGCAGATCTTCGACTGGCGCGGCCTCGGCATCGCCGATCAGCATCTCGGCCGCATGGTCGGCGCGGCGCTGGTGCCGGGCGCGGATGTCGTCGCACTCCTGAGCGATTTTCCGCAGCTCGTCTTCCCGGCCCCAGCTTGTCAGAATGTCGGAGACGCTGCGGCTGATGGCCTGGATCAGCGTCGGCGGGGCGTCGTCGGAAAAGTGAAATGCGATTTCGACACCGACCGCGACATCCGGCATTCCCTCTGGCTGGGCGCGTCCGACGATGGTAAACTTGTTCATTTTTCTGCTCCTGTGTACGGCTCCAACAGTGCCAGCACGTCGGCCTGGTCAATCAAGATGGTCTGCCGCCCGCCGTCCGCTGCGCCCCGGAGCCGCTTGGCCGGAAGCTCGCCGGACCGGATGCGCCGGCGAATGGTGTCCACCGAAACACTGAGCATTTTGGCAGCGTCTTCCATGCGGATAAACTGCGACTGCCGGAGTCCACCCCGCTCCGGTCCTCCGAGGGGCAGGGTTGCTGCCTTTTCCGTGGTCACGCCGGAGCCGGCCTGGGCCGAGCGCATGACCTGTTCGGTGCTGACGCCGGCTGCCAGTGCCGGCAGGTTCTTGACGGCCTCGCTGGCCGGGCAGCTTGGCGTGGATGACTTCGCCGCTCGGCAGGCTCTTCCAAGTGTCTTTGAGGCGGTTCACCGGCTGGAAGCACCGGGCGCAGGTCTTTACGAGAGTGTCTTCTTTCTGAGGACTTGTATTCATGGTCTACTTTCTGTGAAGAGAAGAATGAGCGCCGGGCGCGGCTCCCGCCGCGCCGGCGGGTCGTCATTCTGTGCTGTATCGCTCCAACTCAAATCGCGCCTGGGCCTCTGACCGGAGCATTCGCACCTCACCGACCAGGGCCAGCAGCGCCGACGCCACCGCGACCCCGGCGAGCGCGGGACATCCTCCCGCCGAAGCGCCGTTCTGCCGAATCATCATCAGAAACGGGTCGAGTTCCCGCAGCGCTTCCCGCGCATTTTTTTCATCTTCGTAGCCCATCGTCGTCCTCCCGCCCCGTTTTCGGGGACTTTTCATAATAATATGCTTGCTTGCCTGCGGGGGCGCGGCGGCGAAGCCGCGCCCCCCTTTCCCTACTCTGCCGGCACTTTCAGGCCGATAGCCTGCGCCCACCACTGGGCATCCCTGCCGGTCGCCGGCACCGGCGGCAACTCCACTTCCGGCACGGAAACCGGCTTCCTGAACCTCATAGCCCGCGACCGACAGCCCCGGCAGCAGGCCGGTTTCGGCAAGCTCCGCCGCCAGATCGCGAAGCTCGGTGAGCAACTGGACGCCGTGCAGGCCGGTCCCGGCACTCATGCTGGATGACCGGCACGACCGCGCCGGTGGCGGCGCTGAGGGCCGAAACGGTGACGATGAACCGGGACGGAATGAACGCAACTTTAGCCATGATTTTCCCTCCGAAGAAGGACGGGGGCGCTGCCGCCCCCGCCCGAACTACTCGCAAGCGCCCGCGAGCTGGTCCTGATAGCTGTCTACATCGGCCTGAGAAGGCGCTTCGACCGCCCAGCCCTTTGCGCGGCGGAACGTCTCGGCCTCGGTTTCCACGGCGGCTTTGGCTCCGGCGCGGCCTGCGACATGCGCCGCCAGCGCGAGCATGTGCTTACATTTCCGCATCTCCCCCTTCTGGCCGACGCGCATAAGCCCGTCCGGGCAGGAGCAGGAGCGGACATAGACGCCGCCCGGTGCCGCAGGCCAGATGGTCAAACTCGCAGGCCGCTTCGATGACATAGGCCATGCCGCCCGGTTTCTGGTACTCGAACTGGCAGTTCAGCCACATGCCGCCCCCGCGCACAGGGCGGAAGCCGGTCATGCGGGCCAGGCGGGAAGAAAAGCGGCTGAACCTCGCCCGCTTTGAGCGGGAGGATGCCGGGGCCGACCAGCGTGGCGAGCGATTTGTAGCCCTCGCGGCTGGCCTGAAACTCCGGCGCGGACGCACCGGCGGGGACTTGCGCTTTGGGCGCGGACTGTGCTAAAATGGACATCTGTAACTCCTCTGCC